>CAYWTM010000015.1:0-42035 GCA_964460185.1 uncultured Roseicyclus sp.
TCGTAGACCGGGCCGGTGTAGTAGCCGAGGCCCCGGACGACCGAGGGGTCGATGACGATCCGGTCAGGGCCGTAGCCCTGCGCGGCGAGGAGGGAAGCAATGGTTTCGAGTTCGGCTACGCCGTCCTGGCCGATCGCGGAGTCCGAGACCAGTTCGCGCAGGCGGGCGACGGTTGCCGGTCCATCGGCGCGCCTGGCATCCATGAAGCCCATGATCACGTCGGCTTGCGCATCAGCCAGGCCCGCGCCCTTGGTGAAATCCCCGCTCTCGTCCTCGCGGCCTTTGCCCAGAAGCGCGCGCACGCCCGCCTCGCCCAGCCGGTCCAGCTTGTCGATGGCGCGCAGCACGATGCCGCGTTCGTGCGCCTTGTCGTCCCCCGACAGGCCCGCGACCTCGAGCACGCCGTTCAGGACTTTCCGGTTGTTCACCCGCACGATGTAGTCGCCGCGGGGGATGCCCACGGCCTCGAGCGTGTCGGCCAGCATGCCGCAGATCTCGGCATCGGCGGCGACCGAGGGCGCGCCGACCGTATCCGCATCGCATTGATAGAATTGCCGGAACCGCCCCGGCCCCGGCTTTTCGTTGCGCCAGACCGGGCCCATCGCGTAGCGGCGGTAGGGAAAGGGCAGGTCGTTGCGGTATTGCGCGGCGACACGGGCAAGCGGCGCCGTCAGGTCATAGCGCAGCGCCAGCCAGGTGTCGTCCTCCTCGAAGGCGAAGACACCTTCGTTCGGGCGGTCGACATCGGGCAGGAACTTGCCCAGCGCCTCGACCGTTTCGACAGCGGCGGTTTCCAGCGGGTCGAAGCCGTGAAGGCGGTAGACCTCGGCGATTTTCTCCAGCATCTGCTGGCGCTCGGTCACTTCCGCGCCAAAATAGTCGCGAAAGCCCTTGGGCGTCTCTGCCTTGGGGCGGGGTTGCTTCTTGTCTTTGGCCATGGGTTGGATGATGCCTTGGTCGCGGGGTCGCGCATCGTCTAGCGGAGGGGGGCCGCAGTCGCAAGGTTGCCGGTTTTGGTCGTTGCAAAAACCCCGCGCAAGCGGCGTATACAGGCCGCAGCCAATGCGCGCATGCACGCGCGCCTATCGGGGGAGACGTGACGATGGCCGATACCACCAGCCTTGAAGAGCAACTGGCGCATCTGACGCGCAGCGTGGAGGATCTGTCAGAGGTCGTGGCGCGCCAGGATACCGAGATCGCGCGGCTGACGCGCCGGGTCGAGATGCTGATGATGCGCGAGGCCGAACGGGAGGTCGACAGCGGCGGAACGATCCCGATGGCGGATCAGAAGCCGCCGCATTGGTGAGCGGGGAAAGGGGGGCGCTGCCCCCCGGCTTCGCCTCCCCCCGGGATATTTATGAAACAGAGAATGAGGACCGGCTCTGCAGAGCCGTAGCGCTATCGCTGCGCATGTCGCCCTTGATCCGGGTTACGCGGGAACCGTGGATTGCGGCAGGCGCGGACGGGACCGGGTGAGGATCGTCAGCATGACCGCGATGTTCAGGAGGTTGAAGGCGATCCCGTTCAGAAACGCCCATTGGTAAGATCCGGTGAGGTCATAGATCCAGCCGGACATCCAGCCGCCGAGCGCCATGCCGAAGATCGTGGCCATGATGACGAGGCCGACCCTTTGGCCGGCCTCGCGCGCGGGCAGGTATTCGCGCACGATCACCGCGTAGCTTGGCACGATGCCGCCCTGGGACAGGCCGAAGATCAGGCTGACAAGGTAGAGCGAGGTCAGCGCGTCGCTTGGCAGATACAAGATCAGGGCCAGCATTTGCAGGGTGGAGCCGATCAGCAGCGTCCAGACCCCGCCGATCCGGTCCGCCAGCACGCCCGAGACAAGGCGCGAGGCGACGCCGCCCATCAGCATGAGGCTGAGCATTTCGGCCCCCACGGCCGGCCCGTAGCCCAGATCGACGCAATAGGCCACGATATGGACCTGCGGCATCGACATGGCCACGCAGCAGCCGATGCCCGCCAGCGCCAGGAGCCAGGTCAGTGTGCGCGGACTCAACCCCGTGGTGCGCGCGCGCAGCGCGGCGGCGGTTTCAGATGCCTGCATCGCGTCTTCGGGCAGCGGCCTGCGCAAGAACAGCGTCAGGGGGACCATGATGCACGCGGTCGCGGCGGCCACGATCAGATAGGCCGTGCGCCAGCCCGGACCGGCCAGGACATCGGCAAGGATCAGGGGCCAGATCGCACCCGCAAGGTAGTTGCCCGAGGCAATGATCGCGACCGCGATGCCGCGGCGTTTGAGGAACCATTGCGAGACATCCGCGATCAGCGGCCCGAAACTGGCCGCGGTGCCAAAGCCGATCAGCACCTGCAGCGCCGACAGGGTCGCGATGTTGGGGGCAAAGGCCGCGGCCGCGAAGCTGACCGCGATCAGCACGCCCGAAACCGCCAGGGACAGGGCGACGCCGAACCGGTCGACCGCGCGGCCGATGAAATAGTTGCCGAGGGCAAATCCGATCATCGTTGCCGTGTAGGGCAGCGAGGCGTCGGCGCGGTCGGTGCCGAACTCGGCCTGAACGGCGGGCAGGATCACGATGATCGCCCACATGCCGACATTGCCGACCAGCGACACCGCAAGGCTGAGGGCGAGGCGCATCCACGAGGCGCGGCTGTCCAGGATGGTGGCGGGTTGGCTCATGCCGGCGACGGTAGGAGGGATTCGGGGGGCTGTATAGATGGGACGGCAGGCATTTGGAAAAGACGTTGCCGGGGGCCAAATGCCGATTTACCCAACACATGTGGACAAGCTTGGAAGGGTCGGACGCCATGAGGCGAACCTGCACGTCTTGCAAGGTCGGAGCCGACATGACGCGGCGGAGCCTTCTTGGCGCGACGGGAGCGTTGTTGGCCTGTTTCGCCCCCGGCACCGGGGTGGCGCAACAGATCGTGAAACCGCGGCCACCGTTGGGCGGGTCAGGTGATCCGCGGATCGCACGCTGGGTCGGTCAGGTTTCGGCCGGCTTCCTGCAGCGGACGGTCGAGACGTTGAGCGCGGTTCCAACACGCTGGACGCAGAGCCCCGATTTTCCCGAGGTCGAGACCATGGTTCTGCGCCTGATGCGTGGCCATGCCGCCCCGGGAACCGAGGTCGCGCGGCAAGCCTACCGGCTGCCGTCGGGGGAAACCCGTCACAATATCGTGGCAGGCCAGCCCGTGACCGGGCGGGAAATCATCGTGGTAGGGGCGCATTTCGACAGCATTTCCGAACAGCCCGCGCGGCTTGCGCCCGGTGCCAACGACAACGCAACAGGTGTCGCCGCGCTGGTCGAGGCGATGCGCATTCTGACCGGCGAAGACCTGGGCCGCGATCTCGTGTTCGTGGCGTTTTCGGGCGAGGAGCAGGGCTTGCTGGGCTCGACAGCCTGTCGCGACGTTGCGGTGCGCGATGGCTGGCCGATCGAATTGATGATCAACCTGGATATGTTGGGCTGGCGTCCGCCCGATCCGGCAAGACCGTTCATCGTGGAATACGATCGGGGCAACGCGGTTCCGGACAATGACGCGGCATCGCGAAGCTACGGGGCGCTGGCCGCGCAGATGGCGGCAGCGCATACAAATCTGACCGTGATGCACACCGATATCTGGGATAGCGACTACATGCCGTTCGAACAGGCGGGGTTCCCCTGCATCGGGTTTTATGATGGCGGGGCCGAGGGCGGCATCTACCACAGCAGCCGCGATGTGGCGGACCTGGTGGATTTCGGCCGTCTCGAACAGGCGACGCGGATGCTTGTGGCAACCATCGCGGCGGCGGCGGCCTGAGCCACCGGCGTGAGTGCCCGAGCCTTGGTCGGCAGGATCAGACCGCCCACCATCGCGCGCGGGTCAGACCTCTTCGACCATCACCACGCCGCCGAGGCTTTTGAGCGCGCCCTTGATCTGGGGGGTCACCGGGAAATCCTCGCCAATCAGGACATCAATTTCGCCCGGCAGATCCGGGGCCGAAAAGCACAGCGATACAGGGCCGCGCGCGCGGGTCTTGGCCTCTGCCCGGGCGCGGTCCAGTAGCGTCTGGACCGATGTGATGCCGGCGGGCCCGTCGACAAACACGCGCAGGCCAAGGCTTTCGCCCGCCACCGCGTCATCGATGGGCTGCACGCCACGCGCCAGCAGTTTCAGTTGTTCTGCTTCCAGCGTGGCTTCGACCTGAAGAATGATGTTGGACCCGGTTTCAAGATGCTCGCGCGTGGCCTCGAGCACGTCCGAGAACATGGTGACCTCGAACAACCCGGTGGGGTCCGACAATTGCACGAAAGCGAACCGGTTTCCGCGTTGGGATTTCCGTTCCTGCCGGGACGACACCGACCCTGCCATCCTGGCGACGAAGGCACCGCCCTGTACCTTTTGTTCGACCTCTGCCAGCGTCTGGCAGCCCTTGCGGCGCAGGGCCGGCAAGTAGTCGTCCAGCGGATGACCGGACAGGTAGAAACCGACGGCCTGGTGTTCGGCCGTCAGCCGTTCGTTGGGCATCCAGTCATCGGGATCAGGCAGGCGCGGTTCGGGCAGATCGTCGCCCGCCTCTCCGAAGAGGGACACCTGATTTGAGGCTGCGGCGTCATGGATGGCGGCGGAATAGGCCGTCAGCTGATCCAGCGCGGCAAACACGCGGGCACGGTTGCGGTCAAGCGCATCGAAGGCCCCGGCACGGGCGAGCATCTCAAGGGATCGTTTGCCCACCCGCTTGAGATCGACGCGGCGTGCGAAATCGAACAGGGTGGCAAAGGGTTTGTCGCCCTGTTCGGTCTGGCGCGCCTGGTGGATCAGCCGCATCGCATCGACGCCTACATTCTTGAGCGCGCCCAGGGCGTAGACCAGTTTGCCGGTGTCCACGGTGAAGGTGGGGGCCGACAGGTTGACGCAAGGCGCGATCACCTCGATTCCCATCCGGTCGACCTCTTGCTTGTAGACGCCAAGCTTGTCGGTCAGATGGATGTCGCAATTCATGACGGCAGCCATGAATTCCACGGGGTGATTGGCCTTGAGCCACGCCGTCTGATAGCTGACCACGGCATAGGCCGCCGCGTGCGATTTGTTGAAGCCGTAGTTGGCGAACTTGTCGAGAAGGTTCCAGACCTCAAGCGCCTTGTCCTCATCAACGCCGTTTTCAGCGGCACCTTTGAGAAATTTCGGGCGCTCGGCGTCCATCGCCTCCTGGATCTTCTTGCCCATGGCGCGGCGCAGAAGGTCAGCGCCGCCGAGCGAGTAGCCCGCCATTTCCTGCGCGATCTGCATCACCTGTTCCTGGTAGACGATGATGCCCTGGGTCTCGTCCAGGATATGGTCGATGGTCGGGTGCAGCGCCTCGCGTTCGGACAGGCCGTTCTTGACCTCGCAGAACTTGGGGATGTTTTCCATCGGGCCGGGACGGTAGAGGGCCACCAGCGCGATGATATCCTCGATGCAGTCGGGCTTCATGCGGCGCAGCGCGTCCATCATGCCCGAACTTTCCACCTGGAACACCGCGACGGTCTTGGCGCTGGCGTACAGGTCGTAGCTGGCCTTGTCGTCCAGCGGGATGGCGTTGATCTGGTTTTCCGCACCCGGCGCGGGATCATACAGGCGCACGCCACCCGGGCCTTCGTGCAATTGGCGGCCAGATGCATGGATCAGGTCGATGGCGTTTTGCACCACGGTCAGGGTCTTGAGACCCAGAAAGTCGAATTTCACGAGGCCCGCAGGCTCGACCCATTTCATGTTGAACTGGGTCGCGGGCATGTCGGATCGCGGATCGCGGTAGAGCGGCACCAATTCATCCAGCGGGCGGTCGCCGATCACCACACCGGCGGCATGGGTCGAGGCATTGCGCAACAGACCCTCGATCTTTTCGGCATAGTCGAACAGGCGTTTCACCGGGTTCGTGCGCCCCTCGCGGCGGTCCTGTTCGGTTTCGCGCATCTCGTCGCGGATACGTTCCTCTTGTGTCACCGCCTGGGTGATCGAGACGGGTTTGACACCTTCAACCGGGATCATCTTGGACAAGCGATCGACCTGCATGAAGGGCATCTGCAAGACCCGGCCCACGTCGCGCACGGCTGCCTTGGACAAAAGGGCGCCGAAGGTGATGATCTGGCCCACGCGGTCACGGCCGTATTTTTCCTGAACGTAGCGGATCACCTCTTCGCGGCGGTCCATGCAGAAATCGATGTCGAAATCTGGCATCGACACCCGTTCGGGGTTCAGGAAGCGTTCGAACAGCAGGCTGTAGCGCAACGGGTCAAGGTCGGTGATCGTCAAGGCATAGGCCACCAGGCTGCCCGCGCCGGAGCCGCGCCCGGGGCCCACGGGAATATCATGGTCCTTGGCCCATTTGATGAAATCGGCCACGATCAGGAAATAGCCCGGGAACCCCATCCGTTCGATGATGCCAAGCTCGAATTCCAGCCGCTCTTCGTATTCGGCGACCGACGCCGCATGGGGGATCACGGCCAACCGCGCGGCCAAGCCATCCTTGGCCTGCTTGCGCAATTCCTCGACTTCGTTGTCGGCGAACCTGGGCAGGATCGGATCGTGGGTGCGCGCGCGAAACGCGCAACGGCGGGCGATCTCGACGGTGTTTTCCAGCGCCTCGGGCAGATCCGCGAAAAGCGCGGCCATTTCCTCGGGCGATTTGAAATGGTGCTGCGGGGTCAGGCGGCGGCGCGGCTCGGACTGGTCCACATAGGCGCCTTGCGCGATGCAGATCAGCGCATCATGGGCCTCGTACATCGCGGGCTTGGGAAAATAGACATCGTTGGTGGCCACAAGCGGCAGATCGCGCGCGTAGGCCAGTTCGACATGGCCTCTTTCGGTTGTGCGTTCGGCCTCGGGCTGACCATCGCCGGGATGGCGTTGCAACTCGACATAGAGACGGTTGTCGTAGATCGCCTCGAGCCGGGTCAAAAGCGCCTCTGCCTTGCCGCGGTTTCCGGTCTGCAGCAAGCGACCCAGCGGGCCATCGGGGCCACCCGTCAGGCAGATCAGGCCCGCGCCATGCTCGTCCAGGTCTTCAAGCGTGACATGCGGCAGCGTGCCGTCGCCACGCAGATAAAGCGCGGTGTTCAGCTTCAGCAGGTTCCGATAGCCCTGTTCGTCCTGCGCCAGAAGCACGAGGGCGGCATAAGGCGTGGGGCGTTCACCGGGGCGCACCGGATCGTAATCCACATCGAACTGGCATCCGATGATGGGCTGCACCCCGGCCTTTGCGGCCAGTTCGGAAAATTCGAGTGCGCAGAAGATGTTGTTGGTGTCGGTAACCGCCACGGCGGGCATGCCTGCGTCGGCCACCATGCCGGGCAGTTTCTTGACGCGCATCGCCCCTTCCAGAAGGGAATATTCGGTGTGCAGACGAAGGTGGATGAATCGCGGCTGTTTTGTCATGCCGGCGATGCTACCGCAGCCCCTTGCGCCACGCCAGCACCAGACTACCCGATATTGAGGGGAAAAACTTAGCCATAAGGCTATCTTTTAGGCTGCCGCCGTAGTAGTTGGCCCCATGGATAACAATCTTGATCATCTCTTCACGGCCCTCTCAGATCCCACCCGCCGCGCGGTCATCGCGCGATTGGGACTTGGCGAAGCCCCCGTCAAGACGCTCGCACAGCCTCACGACATGGCCCTGCCGAGCTTCCTCAAGCATCTGTCCCAGCTTGAACGCGCAGGCCTTGTGACGTCGCGCAAGGTGGGCCGCACCCGCATCTGCACATTGCACCCGGAAGCGCTTGAGGCGGTCGATACATGGCTCGCCCAGCAACGCGCCCTTTGGGACGGCAGACTTGATCGCCTTGAAGCCCTGCTCGGAAAGGAAGACACATGACCCAGACCAAGACGCTCACCTTCAAACGCAGGTTCCCGGTGGCCCCGCCGCGCGTCGTCAAAGCCTTGACGGATGCGGACGATCGCATGATCTGGGGCGCGCCGGACGCCGACATGGCGTTGCTCATCCACGATCAACCCGTTCCCGCGCCCGGCATCCGCGACACAGCCCGGGTGGGTCCGACCGGCACGCCGTATGTCACCGTGCTGACCGACTGGATCATCATTGACCCCGCCCGCGTCACCTATGCCGAGACGCTGGAGGCCGAAGGCGCGCCCTTCGCCACCAGCCTTGCCGTTTTCGACCTGAGCACCGATGGTCAAAACACCGATCTTTTGCTGACCGTCATGGTTGCCAGCTACGCAGGCGCTGACGTCATTCCCGAGGTCGAAAGCGGATGGACGAACGCCATAGCGACCCTGTCCGGGCATTTGGGCGCTTGAATCCCGGAGCGTACCCAAACCCTGCCTGCCGGTCCCCGATGATCAAACAGGCCACCATTTACACCGCATCGGCGGATGTGGATGACCCGACAGGGTGGGTCAGGTCATCAGATCGTAGTCGAGGATCCTGCCCCGCCAATAGGCATGGTATCCATCGGGGTAGACATATCCGACCTCTCCCGCGCGGGGAATGGTGCGCCCCCCGATCTGCCCGTAATCCGTGAACGAACCGCGCCATGGCCGGGTGAACGTCGTGCCGTCGGGGGCGGTATCGGGCCGATCGGCCTGCATCTCCAGGATGTTGCCATGCCCGTCCAGATGCAGACGGACCGCAACGCGGTCGGCCGCGACCGCCAGCGACACCTCGACCTCGACGTCAGAGATCTTGCGCCAGACCAGGGCGGGATTGCCGGCGATCGCGTCCGGGGCCCATGCAAGTTCGGCCAGGTACCGCATCGCTTCGGCCCGGTCCGTGACGGGCCCGGCCATCGATGCCACGGGAACCGATCCGAACAGCGCGGCGTACAAGTGGCCCTGGCCCGCGACAAACGCGTCGATGACGGCGAAACGCGGGACGATCAGGCCCGGTTGACGAGCGATCCAGACAAACCCGGGCGCGCCAAGGCTGATATGCTGCACTGCCGGCATCGGCACCCAGGGTTTGTCGGGCCCCATGCGAAATTGCGCATCCTGCACGATCCGCAGGGTGCGCCATCCGCCATCCCACTCGGCCCCATTGCGCAGCGCCGCATCGAGAAGGGGCGACGGCGCGTGACCGCGCGAGACCGGAGACGCTTTCGAAAGCGTGGCGACCAGCGCCGCGCCTTTTCGCCGAAATCCCTGCGCCATCCACAGATGTGCGCCAAGCGCTGCCACTGCGATGGCACCTACGGCAAGAAGAGGAGTCAAGACATTCATGGTCGCGCGGCACAAATCCCAACCACAAGACCGCTAGCAGGCGCGCGCCGGCCCGTCATTGACACGGGTCAATTGCACGAAATCACGGCATATGCCCGGTTTCGCGGCGCTGTGGTCGTCTCGGGGGTTGCAATGCCGCTGCAAGCCCGGTTTTCTACTCTACGGTCAAATATGCAAACGGGGCCGCCTTCTACGCCGCATCGAAGGCCGGACGACCACCTCGATCTTGGTAGCGCGGCTGGCAATTTGGCATGAGTATCCGGTTTCTTCTGAACGGGGAACCGCAGGACGTGGAGGTCGACGCGACCGTCACGCTGCTGGATTGGCTGCGCGAGGCGCGCGGGCTGAAGGGCACCAAGGAGGGCTGCAACGAAGGCGATTGCGGGGCCTGCACGGTGATGGTCACGGACGATGCGGGCGCGCGGGCGCTGAACGCGTGTATCTTGTTCGTGCCGCAACTGGACGGCAAGGCCGTGCGCACGGTCGAAGGTCTCGCCGGGCCCGAGGGGCAATTGCACCCGGTGCAACGCGCGATGGTGGACCATCACGGGTCGCAATGCGGGTTCTGCACGCCGGGCTTCGTGGTCTCCATGGCGACTGCGCATCTCAACGGCGCGCAGGATTTCGACGATCAGCTTGCGGGCAACCTGTGCCGCTGCACGGGCTATGCGCCGATCATCCGCGCCGCGCAGGCCGCAGCCGCCGATCCTGTCCCCGAATGGATGCTGGACGACGCCGAGGCGATTGACCTGCTGGTCAGCGATGGCGCCGGGACGGCCGGGGAAATAGCACCCTATATCCCGCGATCCGCGGACGCGCTGGCCCAATGGTACGAGGCCCATCCCGACGCGACGCTGATTGCCGGGGCCACGGATGTGGGGTTGTGGGTGACCAAGGGCCTGCGCGACCTGGCGCCTGTGGCATTCCTGAACCAATGCGCAGATTTGCGCGAGATTGTCGAAGACGCGGAAACAATCCGCATCGGGGCCATGACCACCCTGACCGATCTGCTGCCGGTCATGGCCGCGCGCCATCCCGGATTTGCCGAAATGATCCGGCGCTATGGCTCGGTCCAGGTGCGCAATGCCGCGACCGTGGGCGGCAATATCGCCAATGGCTCGCCCATCGGGGACAGTCCCCCGGCACTGATCGCATTGGCGGCCACGCTGCATCTGCGCAAGGGTGACGCACGGCGCGCACTCCCGCTTGAGGATTTCTTTCTGGAGTACGGCAGGCAGGATCGCGAACCCGGCGAATTCGTCGAGGCCGTAAGCCTGCCGGTACAGCCCGATCGCCTGCGGTGCTACAAGCTGTCGAAACGGTTCGACCAGGATATCTCTGCCGTGTGCGGGTGTTTCAACATCACGGTCGAGGATGGTGTCGTGACAGCGGCCCGCATCGCCTTTGGCGGCATGGCGGGCATTCCCAAACGCGCCGCAAATGTCGAGGCATTGCTGATCGGCAAGCCATGGGATGAGGCACATGTCGCGGCGGCACAGGCGGGCTTTGTCGATGATTTCAGCCCGTTGAGCGATATGCGCGCCTCGGCTGCCTATCGGTTGCGCAGCGCGCAAGGGATGCTGATGCGCTATTTCCTCGAGATGTCGGGCACAGCGGTGAACGTGCTGGAGGTGCGGGCATGAGCGTTCACACCCCCCTGCCCCATGATGCGGCCTCGCTGCACGTCACGGGGGCCGCGCGATACGTGGATGACATACCGGTGCCGGCCGATTGCCTGCACCTGGCCTTTGGCATCAGCCGCATAGCGCACGGCCGGATCAGTGCCATGGACCTGGACGCCGTGCGCACCGCCCCCGGTGTGGTTGCGGTCTTGGCCGGAACCGATTTCAAGGTGATCCCGGATTGCTCCCCCTCGGCCCATGACGAACCGCTTTTGTCCGATGGTGCGGTGCATTACCTGGGACAACCCCTGTTCGTGGTGGCGGCCGTCAGCCACCTGGCGGCCCGCAAGGCGGCGAGCCTGGCCCGCGTGGACTATGCCGAAGACACCCCGATCCTGAGCATCGACGACGCCCTGGCGGCGGGGTCCATCTACGAGGAAGGGCCCCGGATCTACGCCAAGGGCGATATCGAAGCGGCGCTGGCGGGCGCGGATGAACTGCTGGAAGGCACGCTGGAGATCGGCGGCCAGGAACATTTCTACCTGGAGGGTCAGGCCGCCCTCGTGATGCCGCAGGAAGGCGGCGACATGATCGTGCAGTCCTCGACCCAGCACCCGACCGAGATCCAGCACAAGGTGGCCGATGCCCTGGGCCTGCCGATGCATGCGGTGCGGGTCGAAGTGCGCCGGATGGGTGGCGGGTTTGGCGGAAAGGAAAGCCAGGGCAACCACCTGGCCATCGCTTGCGCCGTGATGGCCGCGCGCACCGGGCGGCCCTGCAAGATGCGCTACGACCGCGACGATGATTTCCTGATCACGGGCAAACGCCACGATGCGAGGATCAGTTACCGCGTGGGATTTGACCGTGAGGGGCGGATCGCGGGAGTGGATTTCACCCAGATGATCCGCTGCGGCTGGTCCATGGACCTGTCCCTGCCGGTGGCGGACCGGGCGATGCTGCATGCCGACAATGCCTATGACCTGCCGGCCTGCCGCATCACCTCGCACCGGTTGAGGACCAATACCCAAAGCGCCACCGCCTATCGCGGGTTCGGCGGGCCGCAGGGAATGTTGGGCATCGAGCGGGTCATGGATCATGTCGCTCATCACCTGGGGCGCGATCCGCTGCAGGTGCGGCGCGCGAATTATTATGCCGAGGCGCATGGGGCAGCTGTCGAAGCCTCCGGCGGGGATATTTTTGAAACAGAGAAGCCGGGGCGGTTGGACACCGCCGGCCTTGCCGGGCGGGGATCGGTGAACGTCGACACCGGATCGGGAGGCGCGCATCGGTTCGGCGGGTCGCATTCGCCTGGGCAGGTGGCGGCGCGGGACGGGATGACGCCCTACGGAATGGCGGTCGAGGATTTCATCTTGCACGCGATGACCACGACGCTGGCCGTTTCATGTGACTATGAAGGCCGCCGCGCGGCGGTGGCCGACTGGAACGCGCGCGAGCCGGTCCTGAAGAAGGGCATCGCGCTGACGCCGGTGAAATTCGGGATTTCCTTTACGCTGACCCATCTCAACCAGGCGGGCGCGCTGGTGCATGTCTACCAGGATGGTTCTATCCACATGAACCATGGCGGCACCGAGATGGGCCAGGGCCTGTTCCAGAAGGTGGCGCAGGTGGCGGCCGCGCGGTTCGGCGTGGCGCCGGACAGGGTCAGGATCACCGCGACGGACACCGCGAAGGTGCCCAACACCAGTGCGACGGCGGCCTCGTCCGGGTCCGACCTGAACGGGATGGCGGTCAAGGCGGCCTGCGACGAGATCCGGGGGCGGATCGCGTCGGTCGTGGCGCCCGCGTTGCAGGCGGACGCGGCGCAGGTCGTGTTCGAGGACGGGATGGTGCGCGCCGGCGCGGCCGCGATGACCTTCGAGGAGGCCGTGACACGGACCTACATGGCGCGCGTGTCGCTGAGCGCGACGGGGTTCTACAAGACCCCAAAGATCGAATGGGACCGGATTGCCGGTAAGGGCCGTCCGTTTTTCTATTTCGCCTATGGAGCGGCCTGCAGCGAAGTTGTGATCGACACCCTGACCGGCGAGAACCGGATCTTGCGGACAGATATCCTGCACGATGCGGGCGCCAGCCTGAACCCGGCGCTGGATATCGGGCAGATCGAGGGCGGCTTCGTGCAGGGCGCGGGATGGCTGACGACGGAGGAACTGGTCTGGGACGCCAAGGGCGCGCTGCGGACCCATGCGCCGTCCACCTACAAGATCCCGGCCTGTTCGGATCGGCCCGACATCTTCAATGTGGCGCTGTGGGACGCGGCCAACCGCGAAGACACGATCTATCGCTCCAAGGCGGTGGGAGAACCCCCTTTCATGTTGGGCATCAGCGTGCATTCCGCACTTGGCGCGGCCTGTGCGGCATGCGGGCCCCACTACCCGGACTTGCAGGCCCCGGCGACGGCAGAGGCGGTTCTGGCCGCCATCGACAGGGCGCGCGGCACATGAGCGCGATCCGCGTCACTGTGGGATCGGTCCTTGGCTCTGCCCCGCGCGAGGCGGGCGCGGCGATGCTGGTGTCCGGCGACCGGATCGAAGGCACGATCGGGGGCGGCGCGCTGGAATGGGAAGCGATGCGACATGCACGGCAGATGCTGGCGGACGGTGCGACCTATGCCGAACGAAGACTCTCCCTCGGCCCCGAGTTGGGTCAGTGCTGCGGCGGGGCGGTGACGCTGGTCTTCGAGGCGGCCGAAGGCGTGCCGCCGCGCGGCGGATCGGCTCTTTGGGTCTGGGGGGCCGGCCATGTGGGCCGCGCCATCGTGGGCGCCATGGCACCGTTGCCCCAATTCGCGATCACATGGGTGGATACAGCGCAGGATCGGTTTCCCGACCCCGTGCCGGAGGGCGTCGACAGGGTGGTCGCAGCAGAGCCCGCGCGCCTGATGGCCCATGCGCCCCGGGAGGCGATGCATCTGATCTTGACCTATAGTCACGAGATCGACCTGGCCCTGTGCCACGCGGCGCTGGGTCGGGGATTTGACCATTGCGGACTGATCGGATCGGCCACCAAATGGGCCCGGTTCAGAACCCGGTTGCGCCAATTGGGCCATTTCGATGCTGAAATATCGCGCATCACCTGCCCGATCGGCGATCCGGAGCTTGGCAAACACCCGCAGGCCATTGCCGTTGGGGTGGCTGCGCGGCTACTGAATAGGCATATGCACAAGGAATCGGCACAACTGCCGAGTCATCGGGGGATGGTGAAACACACGTGAGCGCACTCCTTGAAATCGAGGGGCTGACAAAGGCCTATCCCGGTGTCGTGGCGAACGATGACGTGTCGTTTTCGATCCAGCCCGGCGAGGTGCATGCGCTGTTGGGCGAAAATGGCGCGGGCAAATCCACGCTGGTCAAGATGATCTACGGCCTGGTGAAACCCGACCGGGGCAGCATGACCCTGAACGGCGCGCCATATGCGCCGTCCGAACCGCGCGCGGCGCGGGCATCGGGCGTGGCGATGGTGTTCCAGCACTTTTCCCTGTTCGAGGCGCTGAGCGTCGCCGAGAATATCGCGCTTGGGATGGAACACCCGCCAAAACCGCGCGATCTGGCCACGCGCATCCGCGATGTAAGCGAAACCTACGGCCTGCCGCTGGATCCGGACCGGCTGGTGGGCGATCTTTCGGCGGGCGAACGCCAGCGCGTCGAAATCATCCGCTGCCTGTTGCAAGATCCCAAACTGCTGATCATGGACGAGCCGACCTCGGTCCTGACCCCGCAGGAGGTCGAGATCCTGTTCCACACGCTCCGGACGCTAAGCACACAGGGCACGGCGATCTTGTATATCTCCCACAAGCTGGAAGAGATCCGCACCCTGTGTGATGCGGCCACGATCCTGCGTTTGGGAAAGAAGGTGGGTGAATGCACCCCGCGCGAGGTAACGGCCGCGCATATGGCCGAGTTGATGGTCGGCAAATCGCTCAGCGTGCCGGCCCGTGCCGAAAGCCCCCCCGGCGAGGTGTTGTTGCAGGTCAGCGGCCTGTCGCTGGCGCCGGCATCACCCTTTGGCACCACGCTGCGAGATGTGTCGCTGGAGGTGCGCGCCGGCGAGGTTCTGGGCATCGGTGGCGTTGCAGGCAATGGGCAGGACGAATTGCTGGCGGCCCTGTCGGGCGAGACGACGGTGGCAGCGGATGCGATCAGTCTGAAAGGTGCGCCCGTGGGTGGCCTTGGCCCCAATGCGCGACGCGTTCTTGGCCTGCTCTGCGCGCCCGAGGAACGGTTGGGCCATGCGGCGGCCCCCGATATGAGCCTGACGGAAAACGCGGTTCTGACCGCGCGACTGCGGCAGGGATTGGACCAGCGCGGGTTCGTGAACTGGGGTGCTGCGCGCGGGTTCGCGCAAAGGGTCATCGCGGAGTTCGATGTCCGGACGCCCGGGCCGGATGTGGCCGCGCGGGCCTTGTCGGGCGGCAATCTGCAGAAATACGTGATCGGCCGCGAGATCTTGCAAGATCCGGTCGTTCTGGTGGTCAACCAGCCTACCTGGGGCGTGGATGCCTCGGCGGCGGCCGCGATCCGGCAGGCGCTGCTGGATCTGGCCAATGGCGGGGCGGCGGTGGTGGTGATCAGCCAGGACCTGGACGAGTTGCTCGAGATTTCGGACAGGTTCTGTGCCCTGAATGAAGGACGGCTGAGCCCGTCACGGCCTGCACGTGGGCTGACCATGGAAGAGATCGGGCTGATGTTGGGCGGCGCCCATGGCATGCATGACATCCATGCGGAGGCCGCGACATGATCCGGCTGGAAAAACGCCCCACACCCTCGCGCGGGTGGGTTCTGGGCGGGCCGATCCTGGCCGTTGTCCTGACAATGATCGCCGGCGGGATCATGTTCGCGCTACTGGGCAAGGATCCGTTCGAGGCGATCCGGATCATATTCTGGGATCCGTTGTTCGATGAACGGTTCGGTGCGTATTCGCGGCCGCAGCTCCTGGTGAAGGCCGGCCCCCTGATCCTGATCGCGATCGGGCTCAGCCTGGGGTTCAGGGCCGGCATCTGGAACATCGGGGCCGAGGGACAATACATCATAGGGGCCATCTGCGGCGCGGCCTTTGGTCTTGCGTTCTACCCGTCCGAAAACGTGCTGATCTTTCCGGGCATGGTGATTGCAGGTGCCTTTGGCGGCTGGGCCTGGGCGATGATCCCCGCGATCCTCAAGACGCGGTTTCGAACCAATGAAATCCTGGTCTCGTTGTTGCTGGTCTATGTGGCCGAGGCGATCCTCGCCTCGGCGGCGACCAACTGGCTGCGCAACCCCGACGGCCAGGGGTTTCCAGGCAGCAGGAACCTGGCGCGTCACCCCGGCACCGACAACCCGGAACTGATCGCCAATTCCGGGATGCACTGGGGCGTGGTCGCGGCCTTCATCGCGGTCATCGCGGCCTACGTGATCATGAACCGCCATATACTGGGCTACCAGATCAAGCTGGCCGGGCAGGCGCCGCGCGCGGCGCGCTTTGGCGGGGTGGACCCCAACCGGCTGATCATCCTGTGCCTTGGCGTATCGGGCGCACTGGCGGGCATGGCGGGCCTGTTCGAAGTGTCGGGCCCGTCTGGCCTGATCAGCATCGATTTCAACGTGGGTTACGGCTTTACCGCGATCATCGTGGCGTTCCTGGGCCGGCTGAACCCGATCGGCATCTTGCTGGCGGGGCTGTTGATGGCGCTGACATTCATCGGTGGTGAACTGGCGCAACTGATCATGGGCATTCCCGCCCCCGCCATCCAGGCGTTTCAGGGCATGCTGTTGTTCTTCTTGCTGGCGCTGGACGTGCTGGCGAATTTCCGGCTGAAATGGCGACGGGAGGCCATGGCATGAGCGACCGGCGGCGCATGGACCCGTTCGACTGGATCAGTGCGGCCTTCGTGGTGGCGCTCGGCGTCATGTTCGGCATCTTGGCCGACAATCTGGCGCGGCTGTCCGCTGCCACCTTCTGGCCGGTCCTCATCTTCAGCGTTGCATCGGTCTTCGGCGTGCTTGCGATCGACAGGGCCGTAAGCTGGCTGCACGAACGGGTGTTTCCGAGCGGCATTCGCACGGTCCGACCGCCGAAGCCCGAGGGGCGTCGGCCCCTGGTCCTGCTGCTGAGCCTGCCCGCGGGCGGCGCGCTTGGCGTGGTCCTGGCAGCGCTGGGGTACGACAGAACAATCCCGGGGCTGACGTGATGCTGATCGACCCCGTCACCCTGATCGTGGCCCTGATCACGATATCGACGCCGGTCCTGCTGGCCGCCACCGGCGAACTGGTGGTCGAAAAATCGGGTGTTCTGAACCTCGGCGTCGAGGGCATGATGATCATGGGCGCGGTCTGCGGCTTCATCGCCGCCAACGAGACCGGATCGCCCACACTGGCATTCCTGGCGGGCATGGCGGGGGGCGCGGCATTGTCGGTGATATTCGGGGTGCTGACGCAGTTCCTGATGTCGAACCAGGTGGCTTCGGGCCTTGCGTTGACGCTGTTCGGGATCGGGCTGGCCGCACTTTTGGGGGTGAACTACCCCGGGCAGCCGGTGCCCGAGGTGGCCAAACCCTTCCCCGAGGCCATGCGCCAGATCGAGGTCATCGGCCCGATCGTGTTCAGCCATGACCTGGTGACCTACATGGCGATCGCGCTGGTGGGCACCGTGTGGTACCTGCTGCGGGCCACGCGCGCGGGCCTGATCCTGCGCGCGGTGGGCGAAAGCCATGATGCGGCCCATGCGCTTGGCTACAAGGTGGTGCGCATCCGGTTCATGGCCATCCTGTTCGGGGGCGCCTGCGCCGGTCTGGGCGGTGCGTTCCTGTCGGTCGTCTATGTCGAGAACTGGGTGCAGGGCATGACCGCCGGCGCGGGATGGATTGCGCTGGCGCTGGTGGTGTTCGCCTCGTGGAAACCCTGGCGTGTGCTGTTCGGCGCGTGGCTGTTTGGCGGCATCGCGGCCCTGCAACTGCGCCTGCAGGTCGCCGAAATCGGCGTTCCGGTGGCGCTGCTGGACGCCTCGCCCTACCTTGTCACCATCGTTGTGCTGGTGGTGATGTCGTCAGACCGGGCCCGTTCGGCGCTCAATGCTCCAGCGGCGCTTGGCAAGACATTCCATGCGGGGACCTAGGACCATGACATGGCAACGACCGGACCCATGATCGCGACCCGTTTCGGCCGGGAAACTTTCAAACCAACCAAACCCGAAACCCTACAGAGAGGACACTCCATGAAAACAGTTACCAGACTTCTGGCCGGCGCGGCGCTGGCCACCGGCCTTGCCGCAGGCGGCGCCATGGCGCAAGACGACCCGTTCCAGGTCGGCTTCATCTATGTCGGCCCGATCGGCGACTATGGCTGGACATGGACCCACGACCAGGGCCGCCTCGCGGTCGAGGAAGCCTTTGGCGATTCCGTCGAGACGGTCTTTGCCGAAGAAGTCCCGGAAGGGCCGGATGCCGAGCGCCGCATCACGCAGATGATCCTGAATGGTGCCGACATGATCTTCACCACCTCCTTCGGGTATGGCGAAGCCACCAATGCCGTCGCCGCTCAATTCCCCGACGTCTATTTCGAGCATGCCACGGGCTACCTGCGAGAGCATGAAAACGTGTCGACCTATTCGGCCCGGTTCTACCAGGGGCGCGCGGTGATCGGCCATATCGCGGGCCACATGACCGAAAGCAACATCGTGGGCTACATTGCGTCCTACCCGATCCCGGAAGTGATCCGCGGCATCAACTCGGCCTTCCTGCATGCGCGCGAGGTGAACCCCGATGTCGAGTTCCGCGTGGTCTGGGCCTACACGTGGTTCGACCCGGCCGTCGAAGGCGATGCAGCCCAGGCGCTGATCGATGCCGGTGCCGACGTGATCATGCAGCACACCGATTCAACGACGCCGCAATCCGTCGCGCAGGACGCGGGCAACGTGTACACCTTCGGCCAGGCATCGGACATGATCCAGTTCGCGCCCGCGCCACGCATTTCCTCGATCATCGACAACTGGGGCCCCTATTATGTGCGCCGTGTCGCTGAGGCCATGGAAGGCACCTGGGAACAGTCCGACACCTGGGAAGGCATGAGCGAAGGCATGGTGCTGGTCGGCGAGATGACCGACGCGATCCCCGAGGATGTTCGCGCCTCGGCCACCGCGTTGATGGAGTCGATGCAGGCGGGCGAATATCACCCCTTCACCGGCCCCATCAACCGTCAGGACGGAACCGCGTGGCTGGCCGATGGCGAGATCGCCGACGACGGCACGCTGGCGGGCATGAACTTCTATGTCGAGGGCATCACCGGCGACATCCCGAACTGATCGCCGCTTCGACGCGAGACAGGGGGGCCCGCCAGCGATGGCGGGCCTTTTCATTTGCCACCGGGGGGCGCTGCGGGTTGCGTCGTCGTGCAGCGCCATGATGGGGGCTCTGCCCCCGGGCTGCGCCCTCCCCCGCCATATTTTCGGGATAAAGATGGGGTTGCGATGCGCCCGATTCAGTTGATGTCGCTTTCGCGCGGGAATGGGTCGGATGGGCGAGGCGTTTCCGGTCGCCTTGGGGCAGGTAGGATCAGCAGACTTGTACGCCCCCGGAGGAGCGCCTCGCCATGAAGACCCATGTGAAAGCCCTTGTTGTTGGCGGCGGTGCCGTGGGCACGTCGATCGCCTATCACCTTGCGCGCGCGGGGTGGGACGATGTGATGCTGCTGGAACGTGACGAGTTGACCAGCGGATCGACATGGCATGCCGCAGGCCTTCTGCCCCTGTTCAACATGGGCTATGCGACCAGCCACATCCACGATTACAGCGTCAAGTTCTACAAGACGCTGGAAGAGGAAACCGGGCTGAACGCAGGCTTTTCTGTCGTGGGAAACCTGCGCATGGCGCAGACCGATGCGCGGATGGACGAGTACATGCTGTATGCGTCCACCGCCGAGTCGGCCGGTATTCCCTATGAATGGCTGAGCGCCGATCAGATCAGGGACCGCTGGCCCCTGGTGCGCACCGAGGATCTTAAAGGTGCGATCTATCATCCGACCGATGGCTATATAAACCCCGCCGACGTGACCATGGCGATGGCCAAGGGCGCGCGCCAGCGGGGTGTGTTGATCGAACGCAAATGGCAGGTCGATGGCTATGCCTGGGCCGGCGATCATTGGGATGTCACCTGCACGAAGATGGTGGAGAAGGGCGGCAACCTGGTGCCCTCGGACGAGCAGGTCGTGATCCATGCCGAGCACGTGGTGACGGCCACCGGCAACCACGCCCAGCGCACGGCCCGGCTGTTGGGCATCAAGATCCCGGCGATCCCGGTCGAGCATCAGTATATCGTGACCGAGCCCGATCCCGCGCTGGTCGAGTGGCGCAAGACCCATGGCGAGCACCCGGTCCTGCGTGATGCGGACGCGAAATGGTATGTGCGCGAGGAACGCGGCGGCTGGATCCTGGGGCCGTATGAACGCAATGCGCCCGCGCGGTTCGAATATGACGTCCCCGACAGTTTCCGCGCCGATCTGTTTCCGCTGGATCTGGAGCGGATCGAAGAGGAATACATGTCGATGATCCACCGCATTCCGACCTCGGAAACGGTGGGGCTGAAGGACGACTACAACGGGCCGATCTGCTACACGCCCGATGGCAACCCGCTGGTCGGCCCGGCGCCGGGTCTTCGCAACATGTGGCTGGCCGAAGGGTTCAGCTTCGGCATCACGGCGGCCGGCGGCACGGGGCATTACCTGGCCCAGATGATGGTCGCGGGCGAGGCCGAGATCGACATGGCGAGCCTCGATCCCAAGCGCTACGGCACCTGGATGACCACCGAGTATGCCGCGCGCAAGAACGAGGAATGCTACGAGCACGTCTTTATCCTGCACCACCCCGACGAAGAGCGCGAGGCCTGCCGCCCGCTGCGCACAGCCCCGGCCTATGAGCGGCAAAAGGCACTTGGCGCGCAGTTCGGATGCGTGAACGGGTGGGAACGGCCGAATTACTACGGGCCGCTCGATGCGCCCGACGGGTTCGATCATGACGCCCGCAGCTTCCGGCGCGGTGGCTGGTGGGATCATGCCAGGACCGAGGCCGAGGCCATTCGCAACGGTGTCGGCCTGATCGATGCTACCGCCTTTACCAAGCACCTGCTGCGCGGGCCCGGTGCGACGGCGTTCCTGGATCACTTCACCTGCAACAAGCTGCCCAAGGTGGGCCGGATCAACCTGACCTATGCGCTGACCAGCCATGGCACGACGCGCACGGAATACACCATCGTGCGGTTGGCCGAGAATGAATACTACCTTGTCTCGGCCGGCGCATGGACGGCCTATGACGCCGATTACCTGATGAAGGCGGCCGAGGATTTCATGGGCACGGGTGGCGGGTATCTCGATATTCACGATGTCACCACCCAATGGGGGGTGTTTGCGATCGCCGGGCCCAGGTCCCGCGATGTTCTGCGCGAGATCGTGAAGGATGCAGACCCCGACACCGTGCTGTCCAACAAGCGCTTTCCGTGGTTGAGCATGCGCAATATCGAGCTTGGCATGTGTCCTGTTCGCGCGATCCGGGTGGCCTATACGGGCGAGTTGGGGTGGGAATTGCACCACCCCATCGAGATGCAGGCCTACTTGTGGGATCAGCTGCTGGCGGCGGGCGAAAAGCACGGGATGAAGTTGGTGGGCGCACGGGCGCAGAACTGGCTGAGGCAGGAAAAATCCTATCGCGCCTTCGGCACCGAACTGGGCAGGGACGCGACCCCGCTCGAGGCCGGGCTGGACAGGTTCGTGGATCTGTCCAAACCGTTCCACGGCAAGGACAAGATGATCGAGACGGGCATCCGCTTCAAATGCGTGACCATGATGATCGACGGGCCCGCCGATGCCGACCCGTGGGGCCGAGAGGCGCTTTATGATGGCGACACCAAGATCGGGCGTCTGACGTCGGGCGGGTATTCGGTGGCCTTCGGCAAGCAGATCGGCATGGGCTATGTCCGCCCGGACCTGGCAGAGGTCGGCACCAAGCTGAAGGTGCGCATGTTCACCCGCCTGTTCGATGCCGAAGTGGTCGAAGACAGCCCCTATGACCCGACCAATGCGGTGATCCGGGTTGATGGGTGATCGCGCCCCTTGCTGTATTGTGACATTACTTTTCGGACGGCGTTCTGATGCTGCCTTTGCGATCACGCGCCCTGTGTGACGGGCGCGTGATCCGGTCTGGGCTCACTGGACGGCAAACGCCTGGTAGAGGACGCCGTCGCCATGATCGCGCTGGGTCATGAGGCTCAGCTTCGGCGCGCGGTTCAGGTCCGCGAACAGCGGGGTGCCGCCACCCAGCACGATCGGTGCCCGCTTCAGCCGCAAGTCGGTGATCTGACCCATTTCCATGAGCGCGCCGGCCAACTGGCCGCCACCGCAAAGATAGATCGGCCCGCCTGCGTCCCGGCGCAGACGGGTGACCGCATCTGCCGATAGGGTGCGCCATACGGTCACCTCGGATCCTTCGGGCAGATCGATGGTGGATGAAACCACGGTGCTGCGGGCGTGCGGATAGGGATTGGCCCCGGGCGGCAGGCCAAAGGCATAGCCGAATTCATAGGTCGCGCGGCCCATGAGGACGGCTTTGTAGCCTTCCAGTCGCGCAAGGTAATCGGCCACGATTGAACCTGCATGGGGAAAGGCGGCCACGTCGCCGCCGGGTCCGGCAATGAAGCCGTCGGCGGAAACCGCCACGTCATAGATGATGGGATGCATGAAATGCTCCGAGAAATGTCAGACAGTCCAGGCCCTTTGTCGGGGCGGTGATCGGGGATCAGGCTGTCTTGATCATTGGCTGGGCACTCCTTGGGCAGGAGGAGACGGTAGGTTTTGAGCGCCAGTTGACAAGCCTGGATCACATTCCAGGCATCCCCGCCCGGCGCAAGGCCACCAGGGCGGGGTTCTGGGCGGTGGCGAGGCCCGAAAACACCTCGTCGGTCGCGTGCTTGTAACTGAGTTCATAAAACAGCCGGTGCTGCGACCAGGCAAGGAACCCGGCCCCTTTCAATCCGGGCGGGCGCACATGCAAATCGTCCGCATTCATGCCGTGATGGGTCGCGCCCTGACCGACCAGCAAGCTGCGCATCACCGTCGAGATCAGCCCCGGCGCGCGCGGTGCGCGTTTGCCGAAAGGCATCACCGTGCGCTTGAGCAGATCGGCGCGACCCGGCAGGCTGGCGTAATCCACGTGGATCCGCCTCGACGTATCCTTTTGCACATTGACCACCACGTTCGGCCCGGTCTTGAGCCCGTGCATATCGCGGAACGGCATGTTGTCGACACAGCCTCCATCGACCAGCATCGCCCCGGCCGAGGTGAAGAACGCCGGCAAGATGCCCGGAATGGCCGAAGATCCGCGCACGGCTTCCCACAGGGGGCCGCGCCGGATCAGGCATTTTTCCATTGTCGATAGATCGGCCGCGACGGCGTAGTAAGGCAGCCACAGATCCTCGATCGGGTCAGAGCCGAAATGGTCTTGCAGGGCGGCATCCAGCACCTTGTGATCGAGAAACGCGTATTTCGGAACCGTGACCCGACGCATCGCGCCGGATTTCACAAAGATCTTTTCGACACGCGGCCCGATGTCTTCTGCCGGAACACCAAGGGCGATGGCGCCCGCCATGGCGCTGCCGACCGAGGTGCCGCCGACGATGTCGATGGGCAGGCCGGCATCCAGCATCGCGCGCCAGACACCGACATGGGCGACCCCGAACGCCCCGCCGCCAGACAGGACCAGCCCGATTGCACGCCCTGCCAGGAAGCGGCCAAGCCGCGCCATGTCCTCGCCATCGGCGGTCAACGCCACGTGGTGGTGCAAAAAGCACGGTCGACTGTCGAGCCAAAGGCCGGTTCCCCTGGCCTTCTGCATCCGGTGCGGGTGGATCAGGACCAGACGCCGCTGGCTTTCCGGCAAGATGTGCAACGCGACCTTTTCGATCTCGGACGGGGCGGTGTAGGTCATGGCCTGCACGACGATGACGGCCTGGTCGGCCTGTCTGAGCGCCGCGTTCGACCAAGCGCTGTTGTCCGGGGACGCTACGAACAAAACGATCTCGGCGGCCCGTTCTTGCTGGTTCAGCCAGGCAATCGCCTCATCGCTTGCCGGGTCGATGCGGTCACCGAGGGCGGCGCGCAGATCGTCTTCGGTCACGATGGCGACGTTGTGATAGGGGCTGATGGAGGCGGCCAGATCGGGCGCGAAACGATCCGGCAACCGGGCGCGTCCGCCGGGCAATATGCAAAAGGTCCGCGCGGGCGGCCGGCCCGGGTCATGGGGCACGCGGGCGCTGGTCGCGGCAAGGCGATTGGCCAGTTCCGCCGCGATGGCCCGCGCAAGATCGGGGGTCTCGGCGCACAGCGCCTCGAAATCCGCCTTGTCGATACGCAACACCACGGAATCGCGCGCGGCGATCACATCCGCCGTGCGCGCCTTGCCTGTCAGGAACGCGATCTCGCCGATGACGCTGCCGGCCCCGATCTCGGCCAGTTCCACGCCACCGCGCAAGACCCGAAAACGGCCGGTTTCCACCAGGTACATGGCATCCGCCGTGCTGCCGGCCGCGATCAGAACATCGCCGCGCCCAACCTGTCGACGCGACAGCCGCCTGAGGGCGGGACCCTGCAAAATGGCGAACATCCCCTCGGGGGCAAGTCGATCAATTCTGTCCATCTCAATCTCCGCGCGGGGCTGATCCCAGGCCCGAAGGCTGCTGTATCACAAGCCCGCCGTCGTGAAAAACGATCCGTAAAGTCATGCTACCCCGTGACCGGGCGGCAAAACAGAAGCAACAGGTTGTTGGCAGGCATGGCGCGCGTTTGTGTGTGGTCAAGACCCCGGTCAGCCGCCTGCGCGATGACATCCGCCACGTCCTTGTAGCCGATGGCGGGGTCTTGCGCCCTGAGCGCGGCGTGAAAGCCGGCATCGCCATCGCTGGTTGGATGGCCATCGCGCAGGAACGGGCCGTAAAGCGCGACAATCCCCCCCGGCGTAGTGGCGGATGCAATTTCCGCGATCACGGTGCCGGCCTCGTCGTCCGAGATCAGGTGCAGAAGGTTTATCAAGACGATCAGATCGAACGCCCCCGTCCGGGCCGACCACCCCGCACGCGCCGCATCCAGATCGAGAGGCGGCAACAGGTTGGGGGACGGATGCGCCGCCGACCATGCCGCGATCGACCTGCGACGCGCCGGATCGGGATCACTGGGCTGCCACTGCAATCCCGGCATGGCGGCCGCGAACCGGATCACGTGTTCGCCCGTGCCCGATGCGATTTCCAGCGCCCGGCCCCAGGCAGGGGCAACTTGCTGAAGTTCGGACACAATGGCATCGCGGTTGCGCAGCGCTGCCGGTGCGGACATCCGGGAATCCCCGGTGTCGGGCGCGGTGCATGCCGCGCCGGGCAGGTCGAGACGGCGGATCACTGCTGCATCATGATTTCCATGGCGCCGCTTTCGGCCATGCGCATCATCATGATGTCCATCACCCCACATTCGCCCAACAGGGCCTGCGCCTGCCCCGGCGACATCCCGTCAGGCATGCCGATGGTTTCGTTGATCTCGCCGTTGAGGATGGATTCACCGGTCGCGCCCTCAAGGGCTGCCTCCATATCGTCCATCATCCGGTCCACGGCAGATACGCTGCTGGCATCGACATAGGCGTCCAGAACGCAGGCATAGGCCTGCCGCAAACCGTCGTCCCAATCGGGGCTCGGCAGGTTGCCTTCCAGTTGCGGCAATTGCAGGGCAAGCGCCTCGTTGGTCAAGGTTCCGGCGCGTTCTGCCAGTGTTTCCATGCGGTCAAGCTGCGACTGCGCGAGTGCCGGAAGAGAAAAAGCAAACGCAAGGCAAAGCGTGGCACATGCTGTGCGGAGGTGAGAATTCATGTCAAACAATCCTGTGTGATCGCGTTGGGGTCTACCCTAGGCTTTAGGCGCGGGCCTTGAAAGCGGTGGTTTTCCCGTCTGGCGGAACCGTGCCGGGGACAGGGCCGCGACCGTCGCCGGATCCAGCACGGGCGGGCGGCCTGCCACAAGATCGGCGATCAGGCGGCTGGCGGCCGGCGCGGTTTGAAATCCATACCCCCCTGCCCGGCCACCCAGACGAAGGTGGCATCGGACGGGTCAGGCCCCAGCACCAGCGCCCTGTCGGGCGAAAAGGTGCGCAGGCCCGCCCATGAGGACGTGACGCGTGTCACCTCTTCGGTGACGAAGTCCTGGTAGCGCGCGATCCCTTCCGCAAGCACCAGGTCTTCGGGCCATGCATCATGGGGTTCGGCCACCGGGTCTTCCTCGGCCGGGGATACGATCAGGGCTCCCGCGTCGGCTTTTGCATACCATCCTTCGCCAGCGCCCAGCAGCATTGGCCAGCCCGACACGTCATGACCACCCGGTGCGGGGATGCGCGCCACCGACCGGCGCATCGGGCGCAAGCCCAGGGGCGCGATACCGGCCATGACAGCGACCTGGTCGGCCCAGGCACCGGCGGCATTCACCAGATGGCGGGCGGTGCGGCTTTCGGATCCCGCGCGGACCCGCCAACCGCCGTTGATCCTTGTCACTTCGGTGACTTTGGCGCCGGTTTCAACCGCGCCGCCATTTTGGCGGATCGTGCGCGCAAAGACCTGCACCAGCCTGTCGGTGTCGATATCCCATGCGTCTCCATCGAACGCCACGCCGGTGACGGCATCGGGGTTCAGGATCGGCACGCGGGCCACGGCCTCGTCCACGTCGATCGGGGACATGTCCATGGCCACAATGTCATGGGCAAACTGCGCCTCCTGGCCTTTTCCCGCCAGCAGCATGAGACCGCGAGGCGACAGGACGCCACCGTCGAGCGTGTCGTGATCTTCGCGCGAGGCGAGGTTGAGCGCGATGGTGACGTGATGGCCGTAATTGGCCTCGTAGAGGGCCGCCGAGCGCCCCGAGGCATGATAGGCAAGCGCCGTCTCTGCCTCCAGCAGAAGAACGCGGCCCAGATCCGACAGGCGCGCCCCTGCCGAGGTGCCCGCGATACCGCCGCCGATTACAAGAAAATCATGATCCATGGCCCTATCGGTGGCACGGCGCGGCGACGCTTACAAGACTGTCAGGGGCTTTCGACACTGCGCCGCATCAAGGCAAGGGCGCCCCACAGCAACAGCGCCGGCAAGACCACCATGCGCAGCGCGAAAATGCCGATGATCGTAAGCGACGCGCGGAACAGGGCATCGGCATTGGCCATCAGTTCGACCGCAGCGGCGCGGTAGCGGCCGATCGCCTCGACCGCGTCGCCCACGCCGTCGCCCGCGGCCTGAAGCTGCGCGCCAAGACGGGCAAACAGCCCGTCGGCTGCCGCTTGCGGCGTGATATCCTCCGCCGCCCCTTCGGAGGCGCCGATCAAGATGCGCGCCTCGACCGTGATCGCGCTCAGATCCGCCATCGCATCGGCCCATTGCGGCGCGGTGATCCGGTCGCCAAGGGCCACGCCGGCTGCAAACCCGAGCGGCAGGATCAGCCCGAACACGGCGCCAAGCCGGATGGCGTAGGAGGACGGCCCAAGAACCGCACCCGCAGCGGGCAGGATCAACGTCGCCGAGCGCGCCATCAGCCCCAGGCCCAGCAGCGACAGGCCAAGGGCGGAAATCGGGGCAAACCCGACCGTCGCAAGCGCCGCCCCGGCGGCCACGGCAAACACCACATCGGCCACCCTCTCGACCGTGTCATCGACAGGTTCCAGCACCTTGAGAGGCTGCAAGGTCGCCTGCGCGCCGACGGAGGCCCCGATCTCGATCTCTTGTGCGGTCGACAGGGCCGCGTTGATGACGCGAAGCGAGATATAGACGGTCGCCGTGGTGGCCGCGATATCCTCGGCCGCCGCCTGGGCAGGGGCCAACGCAGGATTCAGGGTGGTCCGGCCCGACAATTCCCACAGGCCGACGGCAAGCGCCAGCATGCCGAACAAACCCAGGACGGCCGCACGCAAGTTCACAGCATACTCGGCACGACCAGATCGGGGGGGCGGTGGCCGTCCGCGAAGGTCTTGATGTTGATGAGAACCTTTTCGCCCATTTCGATGCGACCCTCGCGCGTTGCAGACCCCATATGGGGCAACAAGACCACGTTTGGCAGTTCCCGCAGGCGCGGGTTCACCACCCGGCCGCGTTCGAACACGTCCAGACCCGCCCCCGCGATCTCGCCGGCGCGCAACATCCGGGTCAGCGCATTTTCGTCGATCACCTCGCCACGCGACGTGTTCACGATAATGGATTGGCTCTTCATCAGCTTCAGCCGTCGCGCGTTCATCAAGTGAAAGGTCGACGGCGTGTGCGGGCAGTTGATGGAGATCACGTCCATCCGCGCGATCATCTGGTCGAGACTTTCCCAATAGGTCGCCTCAAGCCGTTCCTCGATATCTGAATGGACGCGGCGGCGGTTGTGGTAATGCACCTGCATCCCGAAGGCCGCGGCGCGTTTTGCAACCGCCTGGCCGATCCGGCCCATCCCCAGGATACCAAGCCGTTTGCCCGCCACGCGTCCGCCCATGAACGCGGTGGGCGCCCAACCGTCCCATTTGTCCGCCTGCATGATCGCCATGCCTTCGGGAACGCGACGCAGAACGCTCAACAGCAGGGCCATCGCCATATCTGCGGTGTCATCGGTCATCACGCCGGGTGTGTTCGACACCAGGATGCCGCGCTGACGCGCCGTTGCGACGTCGATGTGGTCAACCCCCGCGCCGTAATTTGCGATCAATTTCAATCGGTCGCCCGCCTGGCCCAGCATGCCCCCGTCGATCCGGTCGGTGATGCAGGGCACCAGGACGTCGGCGCGTGTCATGGCGCTGATCAGGGCCGCTTTGTCCAGCGGCCGGTCGTCTTCGCGCAGTTCGACATCGAACAATTCCTTCATCCGGGTTTCCACCGGTTCGGGCAACCGTCGCGTCACGACAACACTTAACCGCTCAGCTGGCATTGCGGGCCTCCCATCGCTGGCTTTTTCGCCTACGCTCTGACACTCTCCGATCCAAACCTCAGGTGCAAGCGGATGCCGCAGCGCGCCTCCGGGTAAAGAACAATGATTGAAGCCCGCGCACAGAATGACGCGAGGCAGGCAGAGACGAGCGGGATGCGGAACGGTAAAGCAGGAGCCGGCCTTTGGGTCGCTATGTTGGGTGTGGTGGGCATCGGTCTGAGCGTGGCGGGCGCCGAGGTGCCCGAGACGAATCCGGAGCCGCGACCGTTGGAAATCGCGGCCGTCGTCACGGCCGCCGCGCAGGGTGACGCCACGGCGCAACCGTCTGTCGAGGCCCCTCCGGTGCCATCCACCGCCCATGCGGGGCGCGTTGGCCCGGTGACCGGATTTCCCATCCCGCGCTATGTGTCGATGAAGGCATCCGAGGCGAACGCCCGGCGCGGCCCATCGCGCAGCCACCGCATCGACTGGGTGTTTCAGCGGCGCGGCATGCCGATGATGGTTGTGGCCGAACACGGACATTGGCGCCGCGTCGTGGATCGCGACGGGGTTGGCGGCTGGATGCACTACACGCTGCTGTCCGGCGAGCGGACGGCGATTGTCGAGGCCGAGATGGTATCGCTGTATCAACGCCCCGATACCGGCGCGCCGGTGCGTGCGACCGCCGAAGCCGGCGTGGTGGGGCGTTTGCGCGAATGTCACCCCGATTGGTGCCTGATGGAGGTCGGCGGCTATCGCGGATGGGTCCAGACCAGCGCGATCTGGGGCGTGGAGCCCGGCGAGGAATTCGACTGACGCGCGCGGCTGATCGCTAGTTCAGCCGTCCGTAGAACGTCATTCGCGCGCTTTCCGACAAGGACACGCCGGGTTCGGAGTTGTAGGCCAAGACGGCCAGCATCCGCATCTTGTCGCTTTCGTTGGGCGATACGCGGTGGATCGAATTTCGCCCCCGGAACAAAACCAGTGTCCCCGGATCCATCGTAAGGACCTGCGGCTGTGTCACCCCGTCCAGAAGGGCGGCCACCCCGTCGTAATTCATCTCTCCCGCATCGGCATCGCGCAGGTCCTTGATGTATTCGAACCGCGATCCCGCATCGGGTTTCTGGATCAGCAAGGTGATGGCGAAGGACGAATTGTCGAAATGCCACCCAAGTTCCTGTCCGCGCCCGGCATAGTGGATGTTGATCGACGACAGGGGATCGGCATAGGGGTGCAGTTCCACCTGCCCCGTCACGTGCTTCACGAAGTCACGAAACATCGCGTCATCGTAAAGCGCGCGCAACGGCGAGGCCGCGTCGATCACGTCATCGCAGATGCAGCCCTTCGATGACACCACCTGCCTGTTCGCGGGGTGGTCATCGGCGAATTCCGGGTTCCTTGGCGTCAGGAACACGGAATGGTTCTGCGCGCAGAAATAGGCCTGATCCCGACCGGCAAGGCCTTCGCGTTGCATCGCGGCCAGGGCATCGGGGCGGATGAAATCCGCAAGTACCAGAACCCCGTCGACCGTGAGCTTTTCCCGGCAGCGCGCCGCGAATTCGGCATCTGCCAATGGGTGGCGGGACAGATCAATGATGTCTTCGATATGCACGGTCTTCTCCGTCGCGGAAATGTCGGGGCTGCCGGTCAGGCTACCTTGTCGAGGCCGCGGCCCTTCAGCAAGGCCTCTACCCCCGGCATCCGGCCCCGGAACGCGGTATAAAGCTGATCGGCCTCCCGGCTGCCACCTGCGGACAGGATGAACTCTTCCAGCCGGGCGGCGGTGGCGGGATCGAACGCACCGCCCGCCTCTTCGAAGGCCTCGAACGCGTCGGCATCCATGACCTCGGACCACATGTAGCTGTAGTAGCCCGACGAATACCCGTCGCCCGCGAAGACATGGGCGAAATGCGGGGTCGCGTGGCGCATCCCGATGGCATGGGGCATGCCGATCCGGCCAAGGGTTTCGGCCTGTGCGGCCATCGGGTCGGCGGGTGCCTTTCCATCGTGGAAATCCAGGTCGACAAGGGCCGACGCCACGTATTCGACGGTCTGAAATCCCATGTCATAGGTCTGGGCCGCCAAGAGACGGTCCAACAGGTCCTTGGGCATCGGCGCGCCGGTTTCGGCATGGCGGGCGTGTTTTTCCAGAACCTCGGGCACTTCCAGCCAGTGTTCATAAAGCTGGCTTGGCAGTTCCACGAAATCGCGCGCGACCGAGGTGCCGCTGATCGAGCCATAGGTCACATCGCTCAGCATCTGGTGCAGCGCGTGTCCGAATTCGTGAAACAGCGTGCGCGCGTCGTCGTAGGACAACAGCGCCGGGTCGCCCTTGGCGAAGTTGCAGACATTGACCACGATGGGCCGGGTATCCCCGCCCAGTTTTTTCTGGCTGCGCATCGCGGAACACCAAGCGCCGGACCGTTTCGATCCGCGCGCGAAATAATCGCCGATGAACACCGCGACGTGCTTGCCGTTTCGAGTGACCTCCCACGCGCGGGCGTCGGGGTGGTACATTGGCAGGTCGAGCGGCTTGAACGACAGCCCGAACAGGCGGTTCGCGCAATCGAATGCCGCTTCGATCATGGCGTCGAGTTGCAGGTAAGGCTTGAGGGCGGCTTCATCGAGATCGTGTTCCGCCTTGCGGCGTTTCTCGGAATAATAGCGCCAGTCCCACGGCTCCAGGTCGCCGTTGATCCCGTCCTCACGCAGCATCGCGGTCAGCTTGGCGGCATCTGTCAGGGCCTGCGCCCGGGCGGGTTCCCAGACCTGCATCAGCAGATTGCGCACGGCATCGGGTGTGCCGGCCATTTCGGTTTCCAGCTTGTATGCGGCAAAACTGTCATAGCCGAGCAAGCCCGCCCGCTCATCGCGCAGGCCAAGGATTTCGGCCGCGATGGCGCGGTTGTCGGTCTTGCCGCCATTCATCCCGCGCGCGGCCCAGGCCTTGTGGGCGACCTCGCGCAGGTCGCGGCGGGGCGAAAATTGCAAGAACGGCACGATGATCGACCGCGACAGGGTGACGACGGGGCCATCCCGGCCCTTTTCGCGGCCCGCCTCGCGTGCGGCGGCCACCGCGAAGTCGGGCAAGCCGTCAAGATCGCCCTCGGACAGATCCATGAACCAGTCGCGTTCATCAGCCAGAAGGTTCTGGGTGAACTCGGTCCCCAGGACCGCGAGACGGCTTTTGACCTCGGCCAGGCGTGCGGCCTGTGCCCCATCAAGCTGCGCGCCCGCGCGCACGAAATAGCGGTGATGCAGGTAGAGAACGCGGGCCTGTTCGTCGGTCAGGCCAAGTGTCTCACGCTGCTGCCACAAGGTATCCACGCGCTCGAAAAGCTTGCGGTTGTTCACGATCTCGGACGACAGCGCCGAGAGTTTCGGCGCGAAGTCCCGCTGCAACGCCTCGCGGGCCTCGTTCGACGCGGAACCGGCGAGGTTGTAGAAGACACCCGCCACCCGATCAAGCACCGCATCCGACGCTTCAAGCGCATCGATCGTGTTGGCGAAACTGGGTGCATCAGGATTTTCCGCGATCGCTACAACGCCTTCGCGCGCGGCCGTGATGGCGGCCTCCATCGCGGGGCCGAAATGCGCATCCTCGATCCGCTCGAAGGGGGGCAGGCCAAAAGGCGTGGACCAATCTTGCAAAAGCGGGTTGGCGGCGTCGGTCATTGCGTTCTCCTTTGGGGATATACATAGGGCTGCTGGGTGCAGGCTTCGAGCAGCTTTTTTCGCCGCGCACCCCCGTTTGACGGATCAGTCCCGCCGCCCCTCACGGAGCCGGTGTTCCAATCGGCGCAGCAACAAGGACAGGGTCACGGTCATGGTCAGGTAGATCAGTGCGACCACGTTATAGGTTTCGAAATAGCGAAAGTTGGAGGCCGCCGTGACCTTGCCCAGTTGCGTCACGTCCAGAACACCCAGAACCGAGACCAGCGAGGAATCCTTGACCATCGCGACGAAATCATTGCCAAGCGGCGGCAGGATCGTGCGGATCGCTTGCGGAAACACGATATGGCGAAAGCGCTGCCAACGACCCAGCCCCAGCGCCTTGGCGGCTTCGATCTGGCCCGGGTCAACCGATTGCAGGCCGGCACGGAACACTTCGGCGATGAATGCGGAATACCCGATCGCAAGCGCGATGATCGCACGCCACAGCAACGGAAAATCACGGGTTCGGATCGTATCCATGCCGATGCTTTCCGCAATCCAGTTGTAGCCCGCGACGATGGCCGGCGCGAAAACGAAGGCCACATACAGCAGCAAGACGATGATCGGAATGCCGCGCACGACCTCGATATAGAACCGCGCAAGCTGACGCAGGATCAGGCTTTTTGACAGGCTCGCCAGTGCCAGCAGCATCCCGACGCTTGCGGCCAGGGCAAAGCCTACCAGCGTCACGAAAATCGTGATCAGGATCCCCCGGCGCAGCGTGTCGAGCACTTGGAGGTAGATGTCTTGCGTGGCGACCTGCCACAGCGCGTAGAGGCCAAGGCCGGCCAGCGCCAGCAGCCAATAGGGGAAATCGCGATCTGGGGGCGCAGAGGGGAGCATGGGCGCAGTCCTTTGGCGGGCCGGTCCTAAGTAGCCGCGGAGGATGCGACGGACAATGCCACCTTTCAGATCAGGGGTTTGTACGCGAGGACCGGATCTCGACGCGGGCCCCGAACCCGCCCTGACCGACCGAAAACGGAAAGGCGGACAGGGCGGCATCAGGCAGCACGGCCGCACCGTCGCACAGCGCATTCAGGCCGGGCCAGCCGTCGTGGATCCAGACCGCGCCCTCGGGCATGCGCGGGGTGACCTTGGCACGCGCCGGAAATGCGCCGCGCTCGTTCGACACCTCGATCGGATCGCCGTCCACGATCCCGCGCGCCGCCGCATCGTCGGGTGCGATCCACAGATCGGGCTCGGGCTCGCGGTCCGCCAGCGTCGGAAGGGCACGGGCGTGATCGTAGAAGGAATGGAAATGGGCGAAGCTGCGCCCGTGCGCCAGGCTCAGCCCGCGGCGGCTTTCATCTTGAGGGTCGGCGTCAGGCAGGTCCGGCAGGCCCATCGCTGCTGCACGCGCGGACTGGAATTCGATCTTGCCGGACGGCGTGGTAAATTCCAGCGTCGGATAGGAGACATGCGACACCTTCAGCGCGACCCGCCCCCCATTTGCGCGCAACGTGTCCACCGTTGCGTGGCCAGTGGCCGGATGGTCCAGCACGGCATTCATCGCCGTTTCCTGATCGGGCCAGGGATAGACATCGTCCACACCCAGACGTGCCGCGAGGCCCTGGTAGATTTCGTAGGCGGGGCGCGCCTCACCGGCCGCCGAAAGGATTTTTTCCGTCAGATGGACATGCGTATTGGTCGATTTCGCGCCGATCTCTTCCAGCCAGATCGTGCCGGGCAGGACGATATCGGCCGTTTCCCGGATCGTCTGGTTGGCAAAGATATCGTAGGCCACCACCAACTCCGCCTTGGCGAGCGCCGCGCGCAGCCGGTTGGTATCGGGAAAGGACGACAGGATATTGGAGCCGACGGAGATCAAGACCTTGACGGCGCCGCGTTCCAGCGCGTCGACGATCGCCTCCATCTGGTTCGGGATGTAGTCCCCCGGCAGACGACGATCGGCCGCGGACAGGTCGTTGAATGCCTGCCCGTGGCTGCGCCCGCCGTGGCGCGGGCCGAGGCCTCCGCCCGGCCGGCCGTAGTCGCCGGTGAGCGCCGGAAGGCACGAGATTGCGCGCGCAGCCTGCCATGTGTTGCCGCCCTTGTGCAGGGATGAACCACCGATCACGATCATCGCGGGCCGGGTTGCCGCATAGCTCCGCGCGAGGGCCACGATCCGCGCGGCAGGCACCCCCGTCCGCGCCTCGGCCCACTCCGGAGTTGATGGCTCAAGATGCCGCTTGAGGGCTGCGAACCCGACGGTGTGGTTTTCGACGAAACCCGCATCCCACGCCTGGTCGGCCACGATCACATGCATCATGGCCAGCGCCAGCGCCGCGTCGCTGCCCGGTTTGACCAGGATCACCTCGTGGGCCAGGGCGGAGGCTTCGGTCTTGCGCACGTCGATGACCACGATTCGCGCACCGCGCCGTTTGGCGATCTCGACATGGCGCAGAGTGCCCGCCTGGCTGACAGTGTTGGCGCCCCAGAGGATCACAAGATCCGAGTGGGCGCTCAGATCCTCCTTGGTGGAGGTCTCCAGCGCGCCGGTCAGGCCAAGCCCGAATCCGCCCAGCCCCCAGCAGATCATCGCCGGGTTCCAGTGCTGGCACCCGTACAAATTGGCGAACCGCTCCAACTGGCCGCGCTTCAGCCCAAAGGCATAATCATTGGCGAAATTGCCGTGGCCTTGCCAGAAACCGACGCACTCGCGCCCGACCTCGCGCATTTTCGCGGCGATCCGATCCAGCGCCGCGTCCCAACTCGTCTCGGACCAGTCCCGGGCACCCCGTGACTTGCGGACGCGCGGTTTCAGCAAGCGGCGATCATTGCCGACGATCTCGTGCGCCGCCCTGCCCCGCATGCACAAGAACCCCTCGCTGTCGGGATTGGTGTCATCGCCCACGATGGAAACGCGCTGCCCATCCTCGACGGTGACCGTCATCCCGCACAGCGTCGGATGGCAGTTCATCGGGCACATCGTCGTGAAGGTGGCGGCAGGCATCCGGTCCTCGAGGGTCAGCATGGTCAGCACACCCGAACCCTACATCGGGCCGATGGGTTCTCAAAGCGCCTTGACGGGCATGGGTCGGTGCCCCGTGCCGGACCCGCGCGGGGGCTGCGGCACGGGACCCGAAGCAAGGGCTTTGGCCGCTACTGGCCCAGCGCGTAGTCGACGAACCAGCGCTGATCGAGCATCGCAAGCGTGCCATCCGCGCGCATCGATTCAATCGCCGCGTCGAATGCTGCGACCAACTCGCTGTCGTTGGGGAAGATGAAGCCGAATTCCTCTGTGCCCAGCGGCTCTCCGATCATGGCGAGGCGGTCCGGGTTCGCGGCCACATACCCACCGCCGCCTGCGCTATCGGCGAGCACCATGTCCACGTCCTCGGTCAGCAGGGCCTGGATCGCGGCGGGGATGGTTTCCATCAAGACCAGACGCGGATTGGCCTCATCCCCGTCGAGCACGTCATAAACGCCGACGTAATAGGGCGTCGTGCCTGCCTGCGTGCCGATCAGAAGATCGGGGTTCGCGGCAAATTCCTCGGCGGTGGAAAACCGGTCCTCTCCGGCGGCGACCAGCATGCGCATCTGGCTGACCATGTAGGGGGCCGAAAAGTCGACCAGTTCATCGCGGTCAGCGCGGATCGTGATGCCGGTCATGCCCATGTCGTACTGGCCTTCGGACACCGCCGGGATCATCGCATCCCACGAGATGTTTTCGATGACGGGGGTGATGTTGATCCGCTCGGCGATGATGGCCAATGCATCATATTCCCATCCGATCGCCTCGCCCGAGGCGGGGTCGATGAATTGCAGCGGGGGATAGGCGTTTTCGGTGACGACAACGACTTCCATGCCGCCCAGGTCGGGCAGGTGGGCGTCAGCGGCGGCGGTCAGGGGCAAAAGCGCGGCAGACATGGCAAGCGCGGCGGCGGTGCGGATCATGGGTCAGGCTCCGTATGGTGTGATCTTGTCCGTGGCCGAGTATGACGCGCCTGCCGATGGCGGCAAGCACAATGCGATCAGATGGAACCGCAAACCGGGCAATCCGCCCGCCGTTTGACCTTGATGCTTCGGGTCTCGGCACGAAGCGCATCATAGATCAGCAAGCGCCCGCGCAGGCCTGTACCGGCGCCGGCAATATCCTTGATCGCCTCAAGTGCCATCATGGATCCGACAACCCCCGGAAGTGCCCCGATCACCCCGGTTTCGGCGCAGGTGGCCGCCATGTCGGGATCGGGCGCCTGGGGAAATACGCAGGACAGGCAAGGCGCTCCGCCCGCAGGATCATAGATCGTCACCTGCCCTTCCCAGGCTGAAATGGCGCCCGCCACCACGGGCCTGCCTGCCTCGACCGCGGCCCGGTTGATCATGGCGCGGGTGTCGTAGCTGTCGGTGCCATCCAGGATCAGATCGAAATCAGCAAACAGGGTGGCGGCGATATCCTCTGTCAGGGCACGGTGATAGGGCCGGACATCGACACGCGGGTTCAGCGCGGCAATGGCGTTCTGGGCGGAAAAGACCTTGGGCATGCCCTGCCCCTGATCGGTATGGATCACCTGTCGTTGCAGGTTCGACAAGCTGACCTGATCGGCGTCTATTATGCCTATCTGTCCCACCCCGGCGGCTCCCAGGTACAGCAGCGCGGGCGAGCCGAGCCCTCCTGCCCCCACCACCAGAACCCTTGCGTTTTTCAGCGCCAGCTGACCGCCTCCGCCGATATCGGGCAAGGTGATGTGGCGCGCGTAGCGTTCCAGTTCCTCGTCCGAAAACGGGCCTTGCGGGCGGGCGGGGGTGCTGGCCTCGCGCGCGGCCTCCAGCGCCAGGGCACGCCCGCGCACCCGGCGCAGGACCCACCGATACACCAGCGCCAGGGCCAGCGCAGCCCCAAGCAATAGCCACAGGGCCGGCGACCCACCGGTCGCCTCGCGCAGGGGATGGCCCATGGGCAGCACGATCTGCACCGCCAGTACCGCCACATAAAGCAGGCCGATCATGTAGAGCCGCGCCTGTTTGGGCGCCCCCATCAGATGACCGATCCCCCAAAGGGCGCCCGCGACAATCAGGAAAAACAGCATCAGCTCGTCCCGGTAGAGCCGAATCCGCCGGCGCCGCGAACGGTATTGCCAAGCGTTTCGACGATTTCGAACCTGGCCTGCACCACCGGGGCGACGATGGCCTGCGCGATCCGCGCGCCATGAGCGATGCGAAACGCCGTGTGCCCGTAATTGACCAGCAGCACGCCAAGAGGGCCGCGATAGTCGCTGTCGATGGTGCCCGGCGTGTTGGGCAAGGTAATGCCATGTTTGAACGCAAGGCCCGACCGAGGCCGGATCTGCATCTCGAACCCTTCGGGAATGGCGACGCGCAGGCCGGTGGGCACGATCACGCGCGCACCCGGCTTGATCAGCCAGCCCGCCGCTCGGTCGACCACGGGCAGATTTGCCCGCAGATCGGCGCCCGCCGCGCCCGCTGTTGCGTAGTCAGGCAAGGCGACGGCGCGATCCGCCCAATCTTCGCGCATGACTTCGATAAGAACGCCCAAACGGATTCCCTCCCGCATTTCTCGGATATGCAAATGCGTCGCTTCGCGCTCAGGTCAACGCCTGGGCAATGCGCAGGGCCAACCGCCGGGCGGTTTCGACCTTTGACAAGCGCGGCCAAGGCTCGGCCCCGTCGCCGGTGATCAGCGTCACCGCGTTTTCGGCTCCACCCATGATCCCGGTTTCGGGCGAGACATCATTGGCCACGATCCAGTCGCATCCCTTGCGCGCGCGCTTGGCCGTTGCATGGTCCGTTACATTTTCGGTTTCGGCGGCGAACCCCACGACAAGGCCCGGTCGCCCCTTACCCATCTGCGAAATCGACGCCAGGATGTCGGGATTTTCCGCAAAATCGAGTTTGGGGAACCTGCCGCTGCCGTCCTTTTTCATCTTCTGGCTTGCCGCGTTTTCAACGCGCCAATCGGCCACGGCAGCTGCAAAAACGGCCGCGTCGGCAGGCAGCGCGACCTTCACCGCGCCCGCCATCTGGGCCGCCGTTTCCACCCGGATCACGTCGACGCCGGTCGGCGGCGGAACGCTCGCGGGACCGGTGATGAAACTGACCCGCGCACCCAGATCCCTCAAGGCGGCGGCCAGCGCCGTGCCCTGCGCCCCTGACGACCGGTTGGCGATGTAGCGGACGGGATCGATGGGTTCATGCGTGGGCCCCGAGGTCACAAGGACATGTTTGCCCTTCAGCGGCCCTTCGGCCAGGGCGGCGGCGACCGCGCCCACGATATCGGGCACCTCGGACATCCGTCCGGGACCGAACTCGCCGCAGGCCATGTTGCCTTCGTCCGGGCCCACGACCAGAACCCCGTCGCCCTGCAGCATTGCGAGATTTCGACGGGTGGCGGGGTGTTCCCACATCCGCACATTCATCGCAGGGGCAATCAGCACGTGCTTGTCCGTCGCCATCAGAAGCGTGGACGCCAGGTCATTTGCATGGCCATGGGCCATTTTGGCCATCAGATCCGCCGTGGCGGGTGCGACGACCACAAGATCGGCGGCACGCGACAGTTCGATATGGCCCATCTCGGCTTCGTCGGTCAGGTCGAACAGGTCGCGGTAGACCTTTTGGGCCGCCAGTGCGGACGCTGAAAGGGGCGTGACGAATTCCTCGGCCGCGCGGGTCAGAACCGGCGTAACCGTGGCCCCCTGATCCCGCAAACGCCGGATCAGGTCGAGCGATTTGAAGGCCGCGATACCGCCGCCGATGATCAGAAGAATGCGCTTGCCGGTCAGCATCTTGGCCTCGTCCCCTTGCAGGGCAAGACCCTAGGCCTGCACCAATGGCAGGGCAATCCCAATCTGCGGGGGCTTCCCCGGCTCAGTTCGCCTGAACCATCGCGGCAATTTCGGAAATCACGTTCGCACCGCCAGCCTGCGGCGCGGCAACGGCAATCGACAGGGCAAAGAGCCCTGCCAGCAGTGCAAGCGGCACGTGGAAGATCATGCGTCGAAGAATGACAGCACCTCTTTCGATTGCGCCTCGAGGTTCTTGCGCATCTTGGTGAAGGCCGCAGCCTCCAGCTGGCGCACACGTTCCTTGCTCAGCCCCAGTTCGTTGCCAAGGCTTTCCAGCGTCCGGGGTTCCTCGCGCAGTTTGCGTTCGCGCACGATGAACCGTTCACGGTCATTCAACGCCTTCATGGCGGTGATCAGCCAATCGCGGAGCTGTTCGTTGTCGTGGCTGTGTTCCACCTTGTCGGCCGCCTGAACGCTGTCATCCTCCAGCGCCTCGATCCATTCGCGGCCTTCGTCATCGGCGGACTGCGTGGCGTTCAGCGAATAGTCGGATCCGGCCAGCCGGCCTTCCATCATCTCCACGTCGTGCAGTGGCACGCCCACTTCGGTGGCGATCATCTGGCGCAGCTGATGCTTGTCGAGGGTCTGGCCTTCGGCCATGGCTTCCCGCTCAAGGCGCGCCTGCACACGGCGCATGTTGAAAAACAGCGATTTCTGCGAAGACGTGGATCCCGTGCGCACCATCGACCAGTTGCGCATCACGTAGTCTTGTATGGATGCCTTGATCCACCAGACGGCATAGGTTGAAAAGCGCACGCCGCGATCCGGGTCGAATTTGTCGGCGGCCTTCATCAGGCCAAGACCGGCTTCCTGGATCAGATCGTTCATCGGCGCGCCGTACCGTTTGAACTTGGACGCCATCGAGATCGCCAGCCGCATGTAAGCGGTCACCAGTCGGTGAAGCGCCTCTTCGTCGCGCTCGTCGCGCCACGCGTAGGCCAGCTTTAGCTCGGTTTCCGCATCCAGCAGCTCCGCCCGCATCGCGCGGCGGGAAAGACTTTGATCGCTACCCATGTCAAATGCCATGTTGAACCCCCCGGTTCGCTGTTATCAATCGCCTTCAAAATCGGTCGTTGTATAGGTTACGGAGCGAAGACCGGTTCGGATCACAATTCGGGACAAAAAATTGCAGCTACCTCTTCTGACCCTTGTCATCGGCGGTGCGGCGTCGGGAAAATCGGCATTCGCCGAAAAGATGGTGCGCCAATCCGGGCTTGCCAAGACCTACGTGGCCACAGCCGAGGCCTTCGATGACGAGATGCGGGAAAAGATCGCCCGGCACCGTGCCGACAGGTCCGGGCAGGGCTGGCGGACCGTCGAGGCCCCCCGACACCTCACGCGCGCGCTGACGACACTGGACACCGATGAGGTGGCACTGGTCGACTGCATCACGCTGTGGCTGACCAACCTGATGCTGGACGAGACACCATGGCAAGACGCGCTGGACATCCTGTGCGACGTCCTGGAACACACGGCCACACCCATCGTGCTGGTCAGCAACGACGTGAGCGGTGGTGTGATCCCGGAAAATGCCCTGGCACGGGCGTTTCAGGTGGCGCAGGGCCGGACCAACCAACGCCTGGCCAGTCAGGCTGATCTGGTCGTGCATGTCACCGCTGGCCTGCCCCGCGTGCTCAAGGGCATGCACCTGGCAAATGCGGGAGCGGGGGACGACGGGGACATGTGGCGATGACCCGCAGGCTGTACTGGGTGCGTCATGGGCCCACGCATCAAAAGACCTTCACCGGGTGGCGCGACGTGCCGGCGGACCTGTCGGACGTGGATGCGATAGCGCGCCTTGACGCGTTCCTGCCCGACCGTGCGCCGGTGGTATCGTCGGATCTTGTGCGGGCCATCACCACGGCGGATGCGCTGCAGGGCACGAGGCCCCGCCTTGCGCATCAGCCCGCCTTGCGGGAATTCGACTTTGGCCATTGGGACGGGTTGCATCATTCCGAGGTCGCCATGCGTGATCCGCATCTCAGCCGCCTCTTTTGGGAAAAGCCGGGCGACGTCGCCGCGCCCGGCGGCGAAAGCTGGAACGCGGTGGCCGGCCGGGTGGCGCCTGCCATCGACACCTTGTGGACCGCGTCCCACGATGACCTGATCGCAGTCGCCCATTTCGGCGTCATCCTTTGCCATCTCAGCGCCGCCACGGGCCTGACGCCCTACAAGGCGCTTGGGCACAAGATCGACAATTTGTCCGTCACCGTTCTGGTGCAGGAAGGGGCGCATTGGGTTGCCGAGCGCATCAATCACACGCCGTGATGGACACCATCATGGTTTGCCGTTTGACCGCGCATTGCATCATGCGTTTGGATACCGCTCATGACATATGAACTCCTGATTGGTGACCGGTCCTATTCAAGCTGGTCGTTGCGTGGCTGGCTGTGCTTTGCCGCGTTCGACCTGCCCGTGAAAACCCATGCCACGATCCTGTACACGGATCATTTCCACAAGGATGTGGCGGCTTTTGGCGGCGTGACCACGGTGCCGGTGGTCAAGACCCCCGAGGGCGGCATGTTGAACGACAGCCTCGCCATCGCATGGCACCTGGCGGACCAATTTGCGGACCAGGGTCTCTTGCCGGCCGACCCGGTGGATCGCGCCCACGCCATGAGCATCATGGCCGAGATGCATTCCGGTTTCATGGCCTTGCGGGGCGCATGCCCGATGAACCTGCGCACCGCCTGGGCCGGATTTCGGCCAGGCGCTACCGTCTTTGCCGATCTCACCCGGATCGAGGCGATCTGGGCCGGGGCTCTGGCCGGGTCGGGCGGGCCGTTCCTGTTTGGGGAC
>CAYWTM010000016.1:0-41771 GCA_964460185.1 uncultured Roseicyclus sp.
TTGTCCGTAGAGCGGTCATCCATGCCAAGCGCCGCGAAGGCCGGATTAGAGCCCACTTTGCCGAATGCTGCAAGATGATCGAACGGCTGCTTTATCAAGGCAGTTGGCGTTGTTAACAATTTGCCTTAAGGGAAGCAGCTCAATGCTATTGGAACCGTTATGAAACTCCGTGATGAAGTGCCCGGCGATGAGACAGCCATACATGAGCTGACGAAAATCGCCTTCGCACCTATTGAGATGAGCGATGGCAGCGAGCCACTGATCATTGATCGGCTCCGCAGGAATGGCGATCTTGCGCTATCCTTGGTTGTTTTGGATGATGACCAGATTGTAGGCCACATCGCCTTTTCACCCGTGATTGTGTCGGAATCGAGTGGTGTATGGTTTGGCCTTGGGCCTGTCTCGGTACATCCAGAACAACAACGTACGGGTGTCGGGCGGCAACTTATCGAAACTGGTTTGCAGCGTTTGCGTTCACTTGATGCGGCAGGCTGTGTCCTTCTGGGTGATCCGGCCTACTACAAACGTTTCGGTTTTTCGTCTTCGGGTGACCTAACATTTGGCGAAGTTCCCGTAGAGTACGTTCAGGCACTCGCCTTTGGTCAGGAACAAGCTAAGGGTGAAGTGAAATACGCTTCCGCATTCGGCGGCTAGGTTTTCGACTTGGTGCTCCGAGAACGAGGGCTCGATGTATGAAGAGCGGACATTCAATATGCAGGGATTAAGGGCAGCTTCGTCCCGCATTGTAGACCTCGCTGCACAGCGCAGCGAAAGCCCGCTTCGCACCCCTCCCCCCTCACCGCGTCCCCAAAAAATCCTCCACGTAGTCCATGATGTCCTCCATCAGCGGGCCCTTCGCGTCGCGGCCGGTGAACCGGAGGATCCAGCCGTCCCTGGTTTTCTCTCGGCGCAGGACCAGGGATCTGGCCATGCGGACGTAGCGCCTCGGGCGGCCCTGTCTGTAGATCGGGCTCCCATGCCGTGTGTCGTGGTCGTGTTCGTCGAGGATGGCCGCAAGCAGGCTCCATTGCGTGGCGGGGGAGGTGTCGGAGGATTCGGCGAGGGCCGTGGACATGACATCGCCCAGCCCCGCGCGGAGGCCCGTGGCGAGGCGGGTGAGTTTCTGCTGCGACAGGGTGAGCGGCCCGGTCAGGGTGGGGCCGAAGTGCTGCACCACCTCGATCACGCCCCGCAGGCGGGAGCGGCGGGTCTTGTCGTAGGTCGGGTAGAGGCGGGGGAGGGCCGTGTCGACGGTCTCGAAATGGCCCTGGTCGATGGCGGCCAGGACGATGGTGGCGCGTTCCCACGGGGTGATGTCGGCGCGGATCTCGTTCTCGGCGATCATGTCGGCCATGGCGGCGGTGGCGTCGGCGGGTGTGCGCAGGAAGGCGGCGATGGTGGGCGCGCCGATGCGGCGCATGACGGTGAGGCGGCGCAGGCCCGAGATCAGGCCGTAGCGCGGGCCGGTGCCGGGGGGCGGCGCGAGGGCGAAGACCTCGATCGGCTGGCGGAGGCCGTTCAGCAGGATGGAGGTTTCAAGCTCGGCCAGGGCGGTCGGGTCCAGCGCGGTGCGGTCGCGCGGCAGGGCGTTGGCGTCGATGTCGTGGGGCGCAAGCCGGTGGACCTGCAGGGCAGGATCGGGGGAAGGCATGGGCGGTTCCTGTCGCTTGGGGCGGGCGACAGGGTAGGCGCGTTCGGCGGGGTGTTGCGCGGCGCCGTCATGCGGCGCGCGCTGCGGTCAGAGCGCGTTGAGCAGTTGCGCGGTGGGCCAGGCGTCGGCGGGCATTCCAAGGCGGCGTTGTTCGGCGCGCACGGCGGCGCGGGTGCCTGCGCCGAGGATGCCGTCGATCCGGCCCACGTCATGGCCGCGCGCGGCAAGGCGTTCCTGCAATTGCCGCATCTGGGCGCCTTCGAGGCCGGGATCGGGGTTGCGGGCGTCGAAGACCGGCGCGCCTTCCAGCCGGGTGGCGAAATAGGCGGCGGTCAGGACGTAGGTGAAGCTCTGGTTCCATTCGAAGAGCACGCTGAAGTTCGGGTAGGCGAGAAAGGCCGGGCCGTTGCGCCCCTGGGGCAGGACGACGGAGGCCTGGGCGTTGCTCATCGGAAGGGAGCCCCCCGCGCGGGCGCGGACGCCGTCGGCCTCCCAGTCAGAGACGCGGCGGGTGGTGTGGACGCCGGTCTGGAACCAGTCGAGGTCGCCGGGGACGGTGATTTCCACCAGCCACGGCTCGTTCGGGCGCCATCCCAGCGAGCTGAGCAGGTTGGCGCCCGACATCAGCGCATCGGGGGCGGAGGTCTGCAGGTAGACATGCCCGTCGCCATCGCCATCGATGCCATGGGCGATGATGTCCTCGGGCAGCATCTGGACCATGCCGATCTCGCCGGCCCATGCGCCTTGGGTGTTCACGGGGTCGAAATCGCCATGTTCGAACATCTCGAGCGCGGCCAGGACCTGGGGGCGGAAGATATGGGGGCGGCGGCAGTCATGGGCCAGCGTCACCAGCGCGTCGAGGGTGTTGTAATCGCCCTGGAACGCGCCGAAATCGGTCTCGAACGCCCAGAAGGACAACAAGATGCCCCGGCTGACGCCGAAACGCTGTTCGATGGTGTTGAAGGTGGCGGCCTGGCGGTCGGCCTGGCGGCGGCCATTGTCCATCCGGTTCTGGCTGATCAGGCGGCGGGCGAATTCGGTGAAGGGCACGGTAAAGATGCCCTGCCGCCGGTCGGCATCGACGGCGCGCTGGGAATAATCGGCGTGGCGGAAGAAGGCATCGATGCTGGCCTGCGAATGGCCGCGCTGGGCGGCCTCGGCCCGCAGGCCTTGCACGAACTGGCCGAAATCACCGCCGCATTGCTGGGCATGAGCGGCCCCGGCGAGAATCCCGAAGGACAGAAGGGCGGAGGAAAAAAGGCGCATGGGTAGAACCCCGATGATGATGCTGTCGCGGTGCAGAGTAGCAAGGCTGGTCCACATCGCAAGCCGCGCGGGCATCACATCGCGGACAGCAGCACGCAAAAGGCCAGCGTTGCGGCCCAGGCCCGCCACAGGACGGTGATGGCCCTGTCGATGTCGCGCGCGTCGGCGCCCCGGCGCCCGCCCGGGTTCAGGCATGGATCCGTGGTCATCACCCCGCCATAGCTGCGCGGGCCGGACAGGGACAGATCCAGCACCCTGGCCATGGCGGCTTCGGGCCAGCCGGCATTCGGGGACCTGTGCTGCCACGCCTCGGCGCGGGCGGTTTTCCATGCGCCCCGGCCCCAATGGGTCATCGCGATCAGCGCCGCAGTGATGCGCGCGGGGGCCCAGTTGAGCAGGTCATCCAGCCGGGCCGCAGCCCACCCGAAATCTTCGTGCCGGTCCGTGCGGTGGCCGATCATGCTGTCGGCGGTGTTGATAATCTTATAAAAGATTATACCGGGCAGGCCGCCCACGAGAAACCAGAAGGCCGGGGCGATCACGCCGTCCGACAGGTTTTCGGCGGCGCTTTCGATGGCCGCTCGGGAAATGTCGGCTTCGGTCATGGTCCTGGTGTCACGGCCCACGATCATGGATACGGCGTGCCTGCCATCCTCGAGTGAGCCGCGCAGGCCATCGGCCACCGCCTGCACATGGTCGACAAGGCTTTTCTGCGCGAGGAGGATCGCGGCGCCGAGAACCGACCAAAGCCATCCGAACGGCAGCGAAGCGATCATCCATCCAAGGACCAGGGCCGCAGCCGATAGTGCCGCGACAACAGCCGCGCCTTTCGCGCGCCGCGCGGGGCCTGTGTTGACCTGTTCATCGCACCATCCGATCAGGCGGCCCATCAGGACCGCCGGATGCGGCACGCGATCCCACAGCCATTTCGGTTCCCCCAACGCCGCGTCCAGCAGAAGGGCGAACACCAGGAGCGTGGCGGCATCGGTCATCATGCGAGCGCGGCCTCGAGCCGGGCCCAGTCCGCGTCGTGCCCGGGCAGGCCAAGCCGTATCCATGTCCGGGAATAGGGAAAGATGCGGGTCCAGATATGACTGCGCGCCAACCTGTCGTGAAGGGCGGCGGCATCATTGACCGCGTAGGTGCGGAACAGGGTCGTGCCGCCCACCAGTTCGGCGGCTTGCCCCCCAACCATCAGCCGGTCCAGCCGCGCGGATTGTTCAGCGAGCCAAGACCGTGTGCCGGTGGCCCAGTCCAGATCTTCCAGCATCCGCGCGCCAAGGGTCAGGGCCGGGCCGGATACGGCCCAGGGCCCAAGCAGATCGACAAGCGCCGCGCGGCCCGGTGGGGCCAGTGTGCCGGGCCGCCCGATGGCAAAGCCGAGCCGCAGGCCTGCAAGGCCCCAGAATTTTCCCATGCTCTTGAGAATGATCAGCCCATCCTGATCGGCATGGGCCATGTAGCCGCGCGACGGATCACAATCCCCGAAGCTTTCGTCGATGATGGTAAAGGGGTGTCCGCCAATCCGGTCGGCGGACACATACCGCCCGTCGGGATTGTTGGGGGCCACGTGAACATGGGCGTCGGCGCCCGGATCGTCGGTCACCGGCACACCGTGGGCGCGAAAGGCGGCGGCGTGTTCGTTATAGGTCGGCCCCGGTATGAAAACCGACGCCGCGCGCGTCAGGACGGGCATCTGGGCGATGATGGCGGAACTGCCGGGGGCCGCGACGATGGCGAGGTGATCGGGCACCTGCCAGACCCGGCGCGCGGCGTTCAGCAGGCGATCCATGGCGGCGTCATCGGGCAGCGCGGCCCAGACCTCGGGCGGCAGGGCGGTCACGGGGTAGGGGCGCGGGTTGATGCCGGTGGACAGATCCAGCCAATCGGCGCGCGCGCCGCCGTATCGGGCGGCAGCGGCATCGATGCCGCCGCCATGGTCGCGTCTGGAATGCACCGGGCCTGTCATGGCCCGTTAGAAAGCCGAAAATCAGGCCGCCTGCAACGCCTGTCGGCCATGGGGGGCCATCCAGTCGATCACGGGGTTGATCGGCACGATCCGGTGCGGATTGATGCTGTCGTGGCTGTAATGGTAGTGGCGCACGATGTGGTCGAAGTGGATCGTGTCGGCGACGCCCGGCCATTGGAACAGCTCGCGGGTGTAGGCCCAGAGGTTGGGGAAATCGACCAGCCGGTTTCGGTTGCACTTGAAATGCAGGTGATAGACCGAATCGAAGCGCACAAGCGTCGTGAATAGCCGCCAATCGGCCTCGGTCACGCGGTCGCCGGTGAGGTAGCGGTTTTTCGACAGGATATCCTCGACCCAATCCAGCGTGTCGAACAGGGTATGGACGGCCTTGTCATAGGCGGCCTGGCTGGTGGCGAAGCCGGATTTGTAAACGCCGTTGTTGATGTCGGAATAGATGCGCGCGTTGATCTCGTCGATGCGGGGGCGCAGGGTCTCGGGGTAGAAATCAAGCGTGTTGCCGGTGATGCCGTCAAAGGCGGAATTGAACATCCGGATGATTTCCGAGCTTTCGTTGGACACGATGGTGCCGGTTTGCGTGTCCCACAGGACAGGCACGGTGACACGGGTGGTGACGTCGGATTCGGCGCGCTGGTAGACCTGGTACAGGTAGGTCGAGCCGAACAGGTTATCGCCGGTGGTGGAGTCGAAATCTGTCGCAAAGGTCCAGCCATCGGTCAGCATGTCGGGATGCACGACCGAAACCCCGACATGATCCTCAAGCCCTTTGAGGGCGCGAAAGATCATGGTGCGGTTGGCCCATGGGCAGGCATGACTGACAAACAGGTGATAGCGGCCGCTTTCGGCCTTGTAGCCGCCGATGCCGGTTGGCCCGGCGCTGCCATCGGCGGTGACCCAGTTGCGAAACTGCGCCTCGGCCCGCTTGAATGCGCCGCCTGTGGATTTGGTATCGTACCACGTGTCTTGCCACGTTCCGTTGACCAGCAGTCCCATGTGTTGCCTCCTGCAAGTTGCAGAGAGACAGATAGTCTGTGCATCCATGTAATCAAACTGGTATGGTTGCAGGTCTATATCGGCATATTTGCACGTTACGGGCGGGGACCTTGGCTGTTTTGTGCACGCTGCCGATTGCGGAAGGTCTCCATCTTGGCGCGGTTGCCGCAGCGCGCCATCGCGCACCAGCGCCGGCCCTGACCCCGCCCGTGGTCAAGGAACAGGTGCGTGCATCGATCACATTCCTTCAGGCGGCTGATGTCACCTGTCTGCAAGAGATCCAGCAAGGACAGCGCCAGCCTGTCCTGCAACCCGCCAAGCGGGCCAGGGCCCAGCGTCAGCCCATCGGGGCGAAATGCGAACTGGGCGTCCTGGATCACGCCCTTGATCGCGGATTCGATCTGAAGCGCCTCTTCCCGGCCGGGCCGTCGCCCCGCTGCCAAAGCCGAGAACAGGGCGTATCCGGCTTCGCGCAGGCTGAGGATGGCGTTCATCTGGCTCTGCCCCGGCGCGGCTGTGCCGGGAGGCGCGATTCCGATCCGCACCACTTCGGCAAGCAAGGCATCGCCGGTGGCAAAGCTGTTGTCGCGACGCGATTTGCCGTCATCCCCGACGGTGTTGAGGAAACTCAGAAAAGGATGTCCGGGGCTTGCATCGGTCATTGCGGGAAATCATGCCTATCGGGTCTGTTGTGTTTGCGGACGCGGCGCCCTGCCCCCCGGCAAAGCCCGTTTAACCAGTAACATGGTCAAAAGCGGTAACGGATTCAAGGTGGGGCGCTGCCTGTTGCCATCCGGGAACGCTTTGCAGTTGCAGCATAATCTTTGTTTGACCGAATCTGTTTGTGCGCCACTTATCCACAATGTCGATTTGTAAAAGGTGTAGGTTCATGTCCAGTTTTTTGCCCAAATCCGTCCGTGAAGAATTGGCCGCCGCGCAGCGGTTGGCCCTGCGTCGCAAGGCCACGCGCGCCGTGCACGTGGGCGATGACGCCTATCCGATCCTCAAGATGACGCAGACGGGGTTTACCGTCGCCATCGAAGATGCGCCGCGTTTGCGCGGGTTGGTCGACATCTACGAAGGGGCCCGGCACATGTACCAGGCGCTGATCGTGGCCTCGGAAGAAGAGGGTGACGTGATGCGGTATGACTTCAAACGCAACACCGCGGCGGCCACAACCGCGCCGGTCGATTTCGAAGCAGGGCTGAACCGGCCGGCGGGTTTGCTGACCTCGACCTGAACGGCGCACGTTTTTCGTGCAGCAAGGTCGCGTGGCGCAGGAATTTCCTGCATCATGCCTTTTGTGCGCCGGAAATCACGGAACACTTGCCATGGAATGCGGGTAGCCTGCGAGCGATAGCATTCGCGCAGCATGAGGCCGCCATGATCCAGACGCCCTACCTTTTGTTCCTTGGGGATGCCCCCGACCAGCTTGCGGCCAAGGTGGCGCAAGGCATCCGCGACTGGCGGCCCGACAATGCCGTTGGCCAGTTCAGGATGGAGGGCTGCAAGGCCGACGTGAAGCTGCCGGACATGGATCTGGCCGCCGCAAGGGCCGCCGGGGCCAAGACGCTGGTGATCGGCGTGGCCAACCGGGGCGGCGTTATCTCGGCCGCGTGGAAAAAGGTCCTGGTGCAGGCGTTGGAGGACGGTTTCGATCTGGCTTCGGGGCTGCACAACCTGCTGCGCGACGAAGAAGACCTGGCCGCCGTCGCCCGCGCCACCGGCCGGACCTTGCACGACGTCCGCGTGCCAAGCGTCACGTATCCCATCGCCAATGGCGTCAAACGGTCCGGCAAGCGCTGCCTTGCCGTCGGCACCGATTGTTCGGCGGGCAAGATGTATACCTCGCTGGCGATGGACCGCGAAATGAAGGCGCGCGGCCTGAAATCCAGCTTTCGGGCAACCGGGCAGACCGGCATCCTGATCACGGGGGGCGGTGTGCCGCTGGATGCGGTGATCGCGGATTTCATGGCCGGTGCGGTGGAATGGCTGACGCCCGACAATGACGACGATCACTGGGATCATATCGAGGGACAGGGCAGCCTTTTCCATGTCTCGTATTCGGGGGTCACGATGGCGCTGGTCCATGGGGGCCAGCCCGACGCGCTGATCCTGAGCCATGAGCCGACGCGCACCCATATGCGGGGCCTGCCGGGATACGGCCTACCCTCGCTCGAGGCGCTGCGCGACACCGCGCTGCCGCTGGCGCGGGTCGCGAACCCCGCCTGCGAGGTTGTCGGCATCTCGATCAACACCGCCGCCATGGGTGAGGATGAGGCGCTGAGCTACCTTGAAGCCACCGAAAAGCGCATGGGGTTGCCTGCGGTCGATCCTTTCCGGCAGGGGGCGGCGCGGCTCGTCGATGCGCTGGAGGCGATGTGACGCCCGGCTGACCACCGTATATGCTGCCATCACTGTCGGAGCCTCCGGCGGGAGTTTTTTTGCCAAGATGAAGGGGAGACCGCGGTGCTGAGTGTGACGAAGGATACCTTTCGGCTGGCCGAGGCCTTTACCATTTCCCGCGGCTCGCGGACCGAGGCGAAGGTTCTGACCGTGCGGGCCATGCGCGATGGTGTGACCGGCTGGGGCGAATGCGTGCCCTATGCGCGCTATGGTGAAACGCCGGACAGTGTCACGGCCCAGATCGAGGGGCTGCCCGATGGTATCTCGCGGCAGGACCTGCAAGATGCCCTGCCGCCGGGCGCGGCGCGGAATGCCGTCGATTGCGCGGTGTGGGATTGGCACGCCAAGCACGAGGGCTGTCCGGTGCACCAGCTTGCCGGATTGCCCGCACCGGGCCCGGTGATCACGGCCTTTACCCTGTCTCTGAATACGCCGGAGCACATGGAGAAGGCGGCCGCGAGACACGCCCACCGACCGCTGTTGAAGATCAAGCTTGGCACGCCCGATGACATGCCCCGGCTCGAGGCCGTGCGCCGTGGCGCGCCGGCGTCGCGGATCATCGTGGATGCCAACGAAGGCTGGACGGCCGAGGTGTATGCCGACCTGGCCCCGCACCTGTTGCGTCTTGGGGTCGAGATGGTGGAACAACCCCTGCCCGCCGGACAGGATGACATGCTGGCCGAGATCGACCGCCCGCTGCCGGTATGCGCCGACGAAAGCTGCCATGACCGGGCCAGCCTGCCCACGCTGAAGGGCAAGTATGACATGGTCAACATCAAGCTGGACAAGACCGGGGGCCTGACCGAGGCGCTGGCGCTGAAGGTCGCGGCGGAGCGCCAGGGCTACGCGATCATGGTCGGCTGCATGGTGGGGTCATCGCTGGCGATGGCGCCTGCGGTGCTGGTGGCGCAGAACGTGGCGATCACCGACCTGGATGGCCCGCTCTTGCTGGCCGAGGATCGGGACCATCCGTTGATGTATGACGCGGCCGGTGTACACCCGCCCACGTCGGACCTTTGGGGATGAACGCGCAAACGCGCGCCCGAATTCGGGCGCGCGCTCTCAAGGCGCTTGACGTTTTGCCGATATCCGCCCACCAAGCCCTGCGATCGTGAAGGAGCCCGAAATGACCCGCACCGTTTATGTGAATGGCGACTACGTTCCCGAGGACGAGGCCAAGGTCTCGATCTTTGACCGGGGCTTCTTGTTTGCGGACGGAGTGTACGAGGTGACCAGCGTGCTGGGTGGCAAGCTGATCGATTTTGCGGGCCACGCCCGGCGCTTGCAGCGGTCCCTGGACGAGTTGTCGATGACCAGCCCGGTGACCGAGGATGAATTGCTCGGGATCCACCGCGAACTGGTGCGGCTGAACGGGATCGACGAAGGCCTGATCTACCTGCAGGTCACACGCGGCGCGGCGGATCGGGATTTCGCCTTTCCCAAGGATGCGACGCCGACGCTGATTCTGTTCACGCAGGCCAAGCCCGGGCTGGCCGATGCGCCGGCGGCCAAGGTCGGCATCAAGGTGATTTCCATCGAGGACATGCGCTGGGGTCGCCGCGACATCAAGACGGTGCAATTGCTGTACCCGTCGATGGGCAAGATGAAGGCCAAGGAAACGGGTGCCGATGACGCCTGGATGGTCGAGGACGGGCACGTGACCGAGGGCACGTCGAACAATGCCTATATCGTCAAGGGCAACACGATCATCACCCGGCATCTTGGCCACGAGATCCTGCACGGGATCACCCGCGCCGCGGTGCTGCGATTCGCGCGCGAGGCGCAGATGCAGGTGGAAGAACGCCCCTTTACCATCGACGAAGCCCGCGCCGCGGATGAGGCGTTCATCACGTCGGCGTCGGCCTTCGTGATGCCGGTGGTCGAGATCGACGGCGATGCCATCGGCACGGGCAAGCCGGGTGGTGTCGCCACGCGCCTGCGCGAGATCTACCTGGACGAGATGCGCAAGGCGGCGGTCTAGGCCGGCGTCTGGCCCTTTTCGACAACGCCGCGCCAATCCAATGCGGGCGCGTGCGCGTCTTCAGCCGTGTGTCAGGGCCGCGTTATGCGCGACCAGTTCCACGGTGTTGCCCTCGGGATCCTGGGTGAACACGCCGCGCCAGCCGATCCAGTCAAAGATCTCGACCCGGTAGCTGAGGCCCCGGGCGTCGTACCAGGCCATCACGGCATCCTGTTCGTCGAAGGGCAGGCTGAGCGCGATGTGGTGCAGCGAGGACCGCGCCCCGGTTTCGGGGGCGCCGGGACCCGCGGCGGGCTGGCCGGGCTGGCGTGACAGGGAGGCGTCGAACAGGGCCAGAACCTGTGTGTGACCGCCGAAGCCCGCAGCGATTCGGAAAAAGACGATGCCGGGCGCGGCGTTTCCGTCCAGCCGCTGCAGCCCCAGCACGTCGCCGTAGAACGCGACCATCCGGTCGATGTCCTGGCACCTGATGGCGATCTCGCCCAATCCGCGGATGCGAAAGCCCCTGTCCATGGCATGATCCTTGTCCTTGGGTCGTTCTACCCGAAATCGCCCTGTGCGAACCAGCCGCCCGACACGGTGCCGCCATGGGCGTAATACAGCCACAGGCGGCTGCCGTCACCGGTCAGCACGCGCCAGTAGTCGCGCACGCCCGAGCGCCAGTTGGGATCATCCAGCCACCATTCCGGGGCGATGCGTTCGGGGCCCTGCGCGGCCTCGGTCCGGAACACGCGGCCGCGCCAGCGAAATTCGGGCGGCAGATCGGGCCGGTCGGGTGCGGTGACCGGTTCGGGGCGGAACAGCGTCAGCGGGCGGGGACGCGGTGTATCGGGCCAGCCCTGGGCCGGGGCGCTGAAGGCGGCGGCCTGGATGGACGCGGTCTTTTCCGGGATATGGCTGTCGGCGGGATGTTCGCGGGTGATCCGGTCGAGGCCCACGCGCGCGCCGATCCGCGCGACCAGATCCTCCAGCGCCTGGGTTTCGGACCGGCCCGCGCGGGCCTCGGCCGCGACGGCCCACCCGCCCTTGTGTTCGGTCGCGTGCAGGGGTTCGGTCACGCAGGCGACCAGGCGGATGGCGTCAAAGCCGAACCCGGCCTCGACCTTGCCCAGTTTCAATTCGAACAGCGGGCGGATGCGGTCGGGCTGATCGGCGGGGCGGGCCAGGCCCACCTCGACCCGTTCGGTGCCGCCCTCGGCCTTGGCCATTTCCAGCCGCACCCGCCGCGCGCCCCGGCCCTTGGCGCGGAGCTTTTCGCACAGCACGGGCAAAAGCCGGTCGATGCCCGCCAGGATATCGGCCTCAAAGCCGATGGGATCGGGCAGGCTGAGCCGGACGGCGAAATGCAGGGGCGCGCCCGCAGGCGAAATGGGTTCGGGTTCGACCCCAAGGGCCTGATCCAGCCGCCAGACAAGGCCGCGCCCGAACCGGCGTGTCAGCGCGGCACGTGGCATGCCCCACAGATCGCCGATCCGGCGCAGGCCCAGACGCGCCAGCCCGGCGGTGATGTCGGGTTCGACCCGCAGCGCGGCAATGGGCAGGGGTGCCAATGTCTGCCGCACGCCGCCGGGGGGCGAGATGCGCGCGACGCCGCCCCCATCCGCAGCCTCGATCCGGGGCGCGGGGCCGCCCTTGACCCAATGGCGTTTGCTGGCGCGGGACCGGGTGGCGCGGGCCTCCTGGTCGATAGCGTCGCCGTTGCGGCCACGGGCCACGCCGCCGCCGCCGTCACCTGCATAGCGCGCCAGTGCCCAGGCCGCGCCGGCGGTGTCGGCGATGCCGCCCGCCACGGTCAGGCCCAGATCGGCGCAATCCTGATGCACCTGTTTGAACAGGTTTTCCTCACCCCCGAACAGATGCGCGCAGCCGGTCAGGTCGATCAGCAGCGCCTCGGGCCCTTCTTCGGCGACCCAGGGGCTGAACTTGCCCGCCCACCGGCGCAGCGCGGCCAGAAACAGCGCCTCGGCCCCCGGATCGGCGGGCCGGGTGATCAGGTCGGGGCACAGCGCGGCAGCCTCGGCCAGGGCCTGCCCGGAGCTTAGCCCCGCGCGGCTGGCCGCGACATTCAGCGAGACGACCTGGCGCAGGTTGCCGGTTTCGCGGATCACCACCAGCGGCGCCTCTGCCAGCGTGGGGGTGGCGCGCTGCACCCGTTCGGCGGCCAGACGGGGAAACCACAGCGACAGGATGCGCCGGTTGATCCTGCGCTGAACGGGGGGCAAAGGGGGTGGGTTGGACATGGCGGCAGCACGATGTTCGCTATTTGTTCCAAATCTAGTCCACCCCCCACTGGGAGTCGAGTCCGTCCTGCGCTAGGTCTGTGCGGGATGGAGACACTTGCCACCCTCATTGCCCGCCATGCGCAGGACGGGACGCTTGACTGGATCGGGCTGCGGCCCGAACGTCTGGCGGACCCGGTTGCGGTGCCCGAAGCGCTGATGGGTGAAGCGGGGCTGACCGGCGATCACGCCCGTCCCGGCAAACGCGCGATCACGCTGATCCAGGCGGAACATCTGGCCGCGATCGGCGCGTATCTGGGGCGCGGTCCGATCCCGCCCGAGATCTTGCGCCGCAACCTGGTGGTATCCGGGCTGAACCTGTCGGCGCTGCGCGACCGGGTGCTGCGGATCGGCGCGGCGCAGGTGCAGATCACCACGCCCTGTGCGCCGTGTTCGCGGATGGAAGCGGTGCTTGGCCCCGGCGGGTATTCCGCGATGCGGGGCCATGGCGGGTGGTGCGCGCGTGTCATCACGCCGGGCCTGGTCCGTTCGGGCGACCGGGTCAGCCCGGTCTGAAGCGTTTTCCCTTGGACATGCCCAAAAGCTCCGGCAGGGTCGGCCCAGCGGGAGGATCGGATCATGCAAGGTCTGGGATTGATTGCCACCATCATCGTGGGGGCATTGGCGGGATGGATCGCGGAAAAGGTGATGTCGGCGCGGCACGGATTGCTGACCAATATCGTCGTGGGCATCCTGGGGGCGCTGGTGGGCAACGGATTGTTCCGGATCGTGCTGGGCACCACGTTCGACGGCTGGGTCGGGCAGATGGTGACCGGGGCGATCGGCGCCTGTCTGCTGATCTGGGCCTACCGGATGCTGCGCCGCTGAGGGTCTGTGGTTGACACAAGGCCCGCCCCGCAGCAGGAGAGCGCCATGACCAAGGAAAAGAAACCCCCGCGCCCTCAGGCCGTCTATACCCTGGTGGTCGAGGTCGGCCGCAAGGACGGTGACGGCCTGCCCGCCAAGGCCACCGGCGCGGCGTTGCTGTGTTATGCGTCCGGCGTCGACGAGGCCGAGGCGGTGCGCGAAACCGTGGCGATCCTCAAGCAGGCCGATCTGGCGCCGCTGGATGTCACGGGCCACGGCACCCTGGCCGAACGGCAGGAGGCGGGCGAAGAGATCGCGCAAGACGAACGCGACCTGATGGATCGTGCGGCGGCGGAAAACTCGGTCATCGTCGCGCAGATGACCCCGTTCTACGACTGAGCCACGGGTCAGATCAGGGACCGGCGGCCCTTGGCCGAGGCCGAGATCAGCGCCTGCGCGCCCGCGCGATCGAGAACCGGCAGGCAGGGCGTGCGATCCGCTTCGCTCAGGTTGGGGCGGGGGCCGTGATCGGTGGCGGCCACCACATCGGCCAACAGAGCGGTTTCCACGCCGCAGCGGTCGACCGACACGCAGGCATGGTCATCAAGCATCAGGTGAAAGAAATAGCGAACGGGCTCCCGCCGGTCGCGAAATGCGCCGGGGCTGGCGGTCATGTCGCTGGCGGCCATCAGCACCATCTCGTGGTCAAAGATGTATTCCACCGCCGGGCCGGATCGCAGAACCCGCGTTTCCGGGGTGACGCAGATATCGTGGGTCAGCCCGAAATAGGGCGCGCGCATCAGGACCGGGGCGTTTCGGCCCAGGCACAGGCGCGGCCGGGCCTCGATCCAGCGCAGCGGCATCGGCTGGCCGGTGACGGTCAGCAGATGCATGCCCGGTTTCAGGTTCCTGGCGGCGACCGGCCCCCGGGTCGTCTGCAAGATGGCGTTGCCATCCAATGCGGGCAGATCCGTGGGCAGCAAGCCGAACTCGGCGATCGCGGCCACGTGACAGATCGACAGGAACCGGGGATCGCGCGGCAACGCCTCGTCCAGTCGCGCCAGATGCGGCAGGCCCGCGCGCAGGCGGCGGCGAAGCGGCCGGTCCGCGTTGCTGAAATCCGCGATATCGGCGCGTCCGCGCGCGCAGGACCGGTAGCGCAGGGTCACCGTTTCGCCGGACCGGGCGAATCCGGCCTCGGTCGAGATGTCGATTTCCCCATGGACCAGGCGCAGCGCGCCGTCCGGCATGGCGTAAAGACAAATCGCACGATCCGGATCGGCCGCGCCCTGCCAAAGGCGCAGCGCAGTCCCGCGTCTTGGAGGCGGAACCGTGAATTCAAGGCACAGGGTCATGTCGAACAGCGGTTGCGATGTCGCGCGCGGCGCAAGGCGGATCATGGCATGGCCGTTTCGCCAGATCGCGGCCCACCGCCCATCCGTCACCGGCGCGCGCGGCGTGTCCCGTGTGGGGCTGGCAATCGAAAGGGCGCGCGCGAGGGACATGCCGTTCAGCCCAACAACGCCCGGACTTCGTAGCCCTTCAGGCCCGTGCGCGCGGCCGGGCCGTATCCATCATGGGTGTCCGGGTCGATTTCGGGAAACAGGCGCAACACCTCGTCGCGCGCCGGGTCGTCGAGCGCGGACAGAACCTGGGGACCGGGCAGGAAGCTTTCGGTCAACAGACCTTCGGACCAGACGATCTGGTGCTGGTCGAACAGAAGGTGGAAATAGTCGACCTCGCCGCCCGGCATGGACCGGACCGAGCAGTCATTGACCAGGTCCTTGGCCGCGACCAGCACCTCGTCTTCGCCGAACATCACTTCGGCCATCCAGTGGGTCAGCAAGATCCGGTGCTGCGGCGACACGACCAGACGGCCGTGATGCCCAAAGGTGCCGGCCTCGATCACGACAGGCGCAAACCGTCCCTCCGCAGCGACCCGGCGGGATCCGATCCAGCGGATCGGCTGCAGCCCATGATCGCGTGTTTGGATCAGGTCGCCCACCTGCAACCCCTCGACCGGCACATCGCCGCGATCGGTTCTGATCCGGGTGCCGCGCACGAAACAGGGAACCGTGGTGATCGTGACGAAGGCGGTGTCGCTGATGCCGTCCCCGTTTTCGGCCGTGTAGGAGAAATTCGCGACATCCGGCGCCGTCAGGCCAACCAGGGTGTCGGGGGCCGCGACCTGCAGATCGCCGGTTGCCAGCAGCGTCACCTCGTGGCCGCTGCTGAGCGTGACGGTGTCACCCGCGGAAACCGCCTGGCCGTTGATGTGCGTGATGACCATGATGCCGGCGCCGTTGCCGTCGTTTTGCAACACGTCCAGGGACAGGACCTGGGTTTCATTCAGCATGATCGTGTCGTCTTGCGCGATGAAGGCGCCCTGGATCGAGTCGGCGGCAATCAGGATCGTGCTGTCATACTGGCTGTCGCCAACATCCGCGATGCCGATCCTGAGCGTGTTTTCCTCGCCGATGTTGACCGGGATAAGCACCGAGAGTGTCACGGTAAATCCGTCCATCTCGGTGTTGTAGTCATCGCCCGTGTTGTCGACGAAAAGGGTCTCGTTCTCGTCTTGGTTGATCGAATTGATCTGCGTGGTGTTGACCACCGGAGAGGTCACGGCCTGGCCGTTGATCCAGATGCCGACCGCGTCGTTGAACAGGCTGCCGGAATATTCGGGGTATTCCTCGGACGAAAAGGTGAACTGGATCGACAGGTATTCCGTGGTCGGAATGAACACCGTTTCGAGGATCGCCGCGTCATAGGTATTGCCGCCCACCAATGCGTTGAAGTCGGCGTCGTTGTTCACACCGTTGGAATTGAACGAGGTGCCGCTGCTGCGGTTCGGATCGCCCGAGCCCTGGGTGAAGTTGCGCACATGGCCCGTCGTCAGGATCACGCCTTCGTCGGCCGGGGTGACCGCATCCGACACCGCGTCGCCGTTGCTGTAGGTGCCCGATGACCGGTTGTCGCCGGAATAGGATGCGCTGAGGATCGTGACATCGTCGCCAAAGATGGTTTGCGCCATGGTGAAGGCGCCGGCGTTCTGGTTGATGTCGAGTTCTTGACCCGTTGCCATAATCGTCCTGCCTTGCTCAACAGGCCGGGACATGGCGGATATCGAAAACGGACATGGCGCGCTACGATTGCCGCGCCTGAATTCTGCTTCGATGCGGACTTTGCCGCTGCCTGCCCCGGCTTTTTTTCTTTATCTGATCGGACGTTAACAAAGCGTGCCTCGGATGTTAACGGTTTCTTCACCCATGCAGGGCGCCGGGCCCCCCCATTGTGCCTTTCACGCCACGGCGATACGCAAGGGTCATCGCCCTGCAAGGAGGACCCGCGATGCCCATCGACCCCGCCCGCCTGACCGCAGACCTCGTCCGTTGCGCTTCGGTCACCCCCGAAGAAGGCGGCGCCTTGCAGCTCTTGCAGGCCGAGCTCGAGGCTGCGGGGTTCACCTGCACCCGCGTGGATCGCGGCGACACCCCCAACCTGTTCGCGCGCTGGGGCGCAAAGGGCGCGGCCCGCAGTTTCGGCTTCAACGGTCATACCGACGTGGTGCCCGTGGGCGACGCCGCCGCCTGGACCCATCCGCCCTTCAGCGCGCATCTGGAAGACGGCTGGCTCTACGGGCGTGGCGCGACCGACATGAAATCGGGCGTTGCGGCCTTTGCGGCGGCGGCCATGGATTTCGTGCAAGACACTCCGCCCGATGGCGCGGTGATCCTGACCATCACAGGTGACGAGGAAGGCCCGGGTGACGATGGCACCATCGCCATTCTCGACTGGATGCAGGCCCGGGGCGAGGCCATGACCCATTGTATCGTGGGCGAGCCGACCTGCCCCGAAACCATCGGGGACATGATCAAGATCGGCCGCCGCGGCTCGATGACCGCCCATTTCGAGGTCATCGGCAAACAGGGTCATTCCGCCTATCTGCACAAGGCGCTGAACCCGATGCCGGCAGTGGCGCTGCTGGCCCACCGCCTGTCATCGCATCAGCTGGATGGCGGCACCGAACATTTCGACCCATCGACGGTGTCGGTGACCACGATCGACACCGGAAACGCCGCGTCCAACGTCATCCCCGCGCGCACCCGGATGACCGTGAACCTGCGGTTCAACGATCTGCACAGCGGCGCATCGCTGACCGACTGGCTGCGTGCCGAGGCCGACAAGGTCGCCGCCGAAACCGGCACGCGGATCGAGATGACGCACCGCGTTTCGGGCGAGGCGTTTCTGACCCCGCCGGGCGTGCTGTCCGACCTGGTGACCCGCGCCATCCAGCAAGAAACCAACCAGAGCCCGACATTGTCGACCACCGGCGGCACCTCGGACGCGCGCTTTGTAAAGGCGCATTGCCCGGTGGTGGAATTCGGCCTGGTGGGTCACCGGATGCACGAGGTGGATGAACGGGTCTGGGTGCAGGATATCCATGACCTCAAACGCATCTACGGCCGGATCCTGCGGGACTATTTCGCGGGTTGAGCCTGCGTTTCGGCACGGTCCCGGACTTCTCTGTTTCCCAAATATCCCCGCCGGAGGCTCCGACGCCGGCCCCGGACGCATCGCCTTGTCAATTCGCGCATGACGGCCCCGCTGGCCCGTGCTACCTCGGATCCATGGCCAAGCTTCCCACCAGATCCGAGCTTCTTGCCTGGATTGCCGATCACCCCGGCAACCAGTCCAAACGCGATATCGCCAAGGCCTTCGGCATCAAGGGCGCGGCGCGCATTGATCTTAAGCGCCTGTTGAAGGAGCTGGAGGCCGAGGGGGCCCTGGAAAAATCCCGCCGCACCTATCGCGACCCGGACAAGCTGCCGCCGGTATCGGTGCTCAGGATCCTGGCCGCGGACGATCTGGGCGACCTGTTCGCGAGACCGCTGGAATGGGCGGGCGACGGCCCCGAGCCGCGCATCTTGTTCAGCCCGCGCGCGACCGACCCCGCCGTGGGCGAGGGCGACCGCATCCTGGCCCGTCTGGCCGAGGTCGATGGCGAAGATCACCAGTATGTCGCCCGCCTGATCCGCAAGATCGGCACCAACCCGCTGCGCGTTCTGGGGGTCTTTCGCACAGGCGCCGAAGGCGGCCGGATCGTGCCCATCTCCAAGGGGTCGGACAAGGAATGGCAGGTGCGCCCGGGCGATACCCATGGCGCGCGCGACGGTGAACTGGTCGAGGCCGAACAGGCCGGCCCAAAGGCCCGGATGGGTCTGCCGCGCGCCCGCATCGTCACGCGGCTGGGCGATCCCGGCGCGCCGCGCGCGGTCAGCCTGATCGCGATCCATGAACATGGCATCCCCGATGCCTTCCCGGATGCGGTCATGGCCGAAGCCGACGCCGCGACACCCGCCGGCCCCGAGGGCCGCGAGGATCTGACCGGCATGCCCTTGATCACCATCGACCCCGTCGATGCGCGTGACCGCGACGATGCGTGCTATGCGCACCCCGACGACGACGCCTCGAACAAGGGTGGCCATGTCATCTGGGTCGCCATCGCGGATGTGGCCCATTACGTGCGTCCCGGATCGGCGCTGGATCGCGAGGCCCGCAAACGCGGCAATTCCACCTATTTCCCCGATCGTGTGGTGCCGATGCTGCCCGATGTCCTGTCGGGCGATCTGTGCTCGCTGCATGAGGGGGTGCCGCGCGCATGCATCGCCGTGCGCATGGTGATCGACGCGGATGGCAACAAGATCGGGCACCATTTCGTGCGGGGGCTGATGCGCTCGGTCGCGTCGCTGAACTACCAGGATGTGCAGACAGCCCAGGATGGCGCGCCCAATGACAAGACCGCGCCGCTGCTGGAACCGGTGATCCAGCCGCTGTTCGCGGCCTACCACGCGCTGCAAAGGGCGCGCGCGGCGCGGCAGCCGCTGGATCTGGACCTGCCCGAACGGCGGATCGAACTGGATGAGGACGGCACTGTCACATCCGTCGCGTTCAAGGACAGGCTGGATGCCCACAGGCTGATCGAGGAATTCATGGTTCTGGCCAACGTGGCCGCCGCCGAGACGCTGATCGCCAAACGCCAGCCGCTGTTGTTCCGCGTCCACGAGGAACCCGCGCCCGAAAAGCTGGAGGCGCTGCGCGAAACCGCGGGGGCCAGCGGGTTCACGCTGGCCAAGGGTCAGGTGTTGAAGACCCGGCACCTCAACGCGTTGCTGGCCGCGGCACAGGACACGGATTTCGACGAACTGATCAACATGACCACGCTGCGCTCGATGCAGCAGGCCTATTACTTCCCCGAGAATTTCGGCCATTTCGGCCTGGCGCTGAAAGCCTATGCCCATTTCACCTCGCCGATCCGGCGCTATTCCGACCTGGTCGTGCACCGGGCGCTGATCTCGGCGCATGGATGGGGCAGGGATGGGCTGTCTGTCGAAGAGATCGAGACGCTGGATGCCACGGCCAAGCATATCTCGGACACGGAACGCCGGTCGATGGCGGCGGAACGCGACACCAATGATCGCTACCTGGCCGCGTATCTGAGCGACCGGGTGGGAAGCACCTTTGCGGGCCGCATTTCAGGCATCGCGCGGTTTGGTGCCTTTGTGCGGCTGGATGAGACCGGGGCCGACGGATTGTTGCCGATCCGGTCGCTGGGCAACGAGTATTTCCACTTCGATGCCGACAGCCAGACCCTGATGGGGTCAGAAAGCGGGATGACCATCGGCATCGGCAGCAAGGTGGTCGTGAAACTGGCCGAAGCGGTGCCTGTCACCGGTGGCCTGGTGCTGGACCTTGTGGAAATAGACGGCAAGGCCCCGCCGCGCACGGCGCCGCGCCGTGGACAGGGCGGGCCGCGCCGCGGCGCTGCCAAGACGGCGAAAAAGCGCGTGAAGCTGCGCAAGAAAGCGCCGTCTGGCCGCAGCGGACGCTAAGCATCTTTCCTGCGCGCGGCACGCGGTTTATCAGCAAGTGGCCCGGCGTTGTGCGGGCCTTGCCGCGGAGCCGGTCAAAATCCGCCATACAGCTTTGCAATCGAACATACCCTGACCCGAGACAAACCCATGCGTCGTTCCTTCACTGCCCTTATGGCTGGCGTCATGAGCCTTGCGCTTCCGGCGATGGCGCTGCCACCGACCGCGTCGCTGCGCCCCGAGATGCGGCCGGGCGGCACGTCCGACCTGGTGCCCGTGGTCACGGTATCGGGCCATGACAGCGCGCTGGCGGTGGCGCGGTCGCTGCGCCCGATGCTGCGCGACGCACAAGCCAACCAGCCCGCGGCCGAGGCGCCGCGCCCGACGCGCGTTGCCGATCAGGGATTCGCGGCATGGCTGGACCGGTTCCAGGCCCGCGCCCGGGCACGGGGCATAAACCAGGCCACGCTGGACCGCGCCTTTTCGGGTGTTCAGGTCAACCAGCGGGTGCTGGAGCGGGATCGCAACCAATCGGAATTCAGCCGGGCCTTGTGGGACTACCTGGACAGCGCGGTCTCGGACACGCGGGTGTCCAACGGTCGGTCCGCGCTGGCCGAATGGCGCAGCACGCTGGACCGGATCGAACGGGAATACCGTGTCGAGGCCGAGGTCGTGGTGGCGATCTGGGGGCTGGAATCGGCCTATGGCGCGATGCGCGGCGACACCGACATCATCGAGGCCATGGCGACGCTGGCCTATGACGGGCGGCGCCAGGAGTTTTTCGAGGCGCAGCTGATCGCCGCCCTTCAGATCCTGCAATCGGGCGATGTCAGGCCGCGCGACATGACCGGATCATGGGCGGGCGCAATGGGCCACACGCAGTTCATGCCGAATTCCTACCTGCGATACGCGGTGGATTTCTCGGGCGACGGACGCCGCGACATCTGGTCCGACACGCCCGTTGACGCGCTGGCGTCGACCGCCAATTACCTGGCCGAACATGGCTGGACCCATGGCCAGCCCTGGGGGATAGAGGTGCGTCTGCCCGACGGGTTCGACTTTGCGCAGACCGGCGAGAGGATCAAGCGCAGCGCCGCCTACTGGAACGCCCAGGGCGTGCGCCTGGCCGATGGCGGCCGCGTTCCCGATCATGGTGAGGCGTCGATCCTGCTGCCGGCCGGGCATACCGGTGTGGCGCTGGTGATCTACGACAATTTCCACGTGATCGAGCGCTACAACCCCGCCGATGCCTACGTGATCGCGGTCGGGCACCTGTCCGACAGGATCGGGGGGGCATCGGGGTTCAGCGCCGGATGGCCGCGCGGCGACCGCGCCCTGACGCTGGCCGAACGCGAGGAATTGCAGCGCCGCCTGACGCGGCTTGGATTCCATCGCGACGGGATCGACGGGATCATCGGGCCCGAAACGATTGCCTCGGTCCGGCGGTATCAGGCCTCGGTCGGCCTGACGCCGGATGGCTATGCCTCGCTCGGGGTGCTGGAGAGGTTGCGTTAGTCGCGCAGCAGTTCGTTGATCGAGGTCTTGGAGCGGGTCTTTTCGTCGACGCGTTTCACGATCACCGCGCAGTAGAGGTTCACGCCGTTCTTCGACGGCATGGAGCCTGCGACGACGACGGACCCGGCGGGCACTTCGCCATACATGACCGCACCGGTTTCGCGGTCGACGATCTTGGTCGACTGGCCGATTAAGACCCCCATGCCAAGCACCGATCCTTCGCGGACGATGCAGCCCTCGACCACCTCGGAGCGGGCGCCGATAAAGCAGTTGTCCTCGATGATGGTGGGGCCGGCCTGCATGGGTTCGAGAACGCCGCCGATGCCGACGCCGCCCGACAGGTGCACGTTCTTGCCGATCTGCGCACAGCTGCCCACGGTCGCCCAGGTATCGACCATGGTGCCGCTGTCCACATAGGCGCCGAGGTTCACGAAAGACGGCATCAGCACCACGCCGGGCGCGATATAGGCCGATTTGCGCACCACGCAGTTGGGCACGGCGCGGAAGCCAGCCGCGCCCCATTCATCCTCGCCCCAGCCTTTCCACTTGCTGTCGACCTTGTCCCACCAGGACCCGCCCTGGGCCGAGCCGCCCTGCATCTCCATGTCCTTCAGGCGGAAGCCCAGAAGAACGGCCTTCTTGGCCCATTGGTTCACGTGCCAGACGCCATCATCCTGGCGTTCGGCCACGCGCAACGTGCCGCTATCCAGCGCGTTCAGTGTCTCTTCGATGGCGTCGCGCACCTCGCCCGTGGTGGCGGGGGTGATGGTGTCGCGGGCGTCCCACGCGGCTTCGATGGCGGTTTCCAGTTGGGCGTTCGACATGGGCGTGCAAATCCTTGGGCGTTGATCGGGCGGCAGGTGTCGCGGGGGCTATAGCGGGCAAGGGGCCTGCGCGCAATCGCGCACAGGTTTCTGGCCATGCGATCCGGGCTGAGTTAGGCAAGGGGACGCGCGCACAGGACGCAAATGAGGATCAGCATGACCGAAGATCGCAGCCCGTTTCGGGACGCTCACCAGGATATCGAATCCACCCAACACCTGGCGGACACGCCACAGGCGCGGTCGCCGGCCTATCGGCTGGCGTTTGCGGATCCGGATTTCCTGGCCCGCGACGAATTGCGCCCGGTGCGGCTGCAGCTGGAACTGCTCAAGCCTGAACTGGAACTGGACGCGCGCGGGATCAAATCGACGGTCGTTCTGTTCGGCGGTGCGCGCATCCCGCGCCCCGAGGACCGGGATGACGCCAGAAGCGGTGCCTTGCGCGACATGAGCGCCTATTACGAGGAAGCGCGCCTGTTCGCGCACCGCGTCACGGAACGCAGCGTGGATACCGGGTGCACCGAAAACGTGGTGGTCACCGGGGGCGGGCCGGGCGTGATGGAGGCCGGCAACCTCGGGGCGCAGCAAGCGGGGGGGTGTTCCATCGGCCTGAACATCGTGCTGCCCCATGAGCAGTCGCCCAACCGCTATGTCACGCCCGAGCTGTGTTTCAACTTTCACTATTTCGGCATCCGCAAGATGCACTTCCTGCTGCGCGCCAAGGCCGTGGCGGTGTTTCCGGGCGGGTTCGGCACCATGGACGAGGTGTTCGAGACGCTGACCCTGATCCAGACGGGCCGGATGGAACAGATCCCCGTCATCCTGTTCGGCGAGGCGTTCTGGCGCGAGATCATCAACTGGGACGGCCTGGTGCGTGCGGGCACTATTTCAGCCGATGACCTGAAGCTGTTCCGGTTCGTGGAAACCGCCGATCAGGCGATGGAGGTCATGGACACCTGGCCTGTCAGCGGCAAACGGGGGGAAATTCCCGGCCGCTAAAGGTTCGACAACAGTGCCGCGCATTGCCGGGGAAGCTCGCCAAGGGTCAGGGGCCCGCGCGGGGGTTGCGGCACGTAATCGGGGTCGGGCGGCGGCGGGTTGAGGATATTGGCGGCGCGCTGGCGCGCCTCGTCACACCCGTCACCGGGGGGCGGCGGCGCCTGATCTTCGCAATCGCGCGACCCCGCCGGGCAGTTCAGCCGCACATGGAAATGGTAGTGATGCCCGTTGGCGGGGCGGATATTGCGCAGCCAAGACCGGTCGCCGGTGGCATTGTCGCACATCCAGACCTTGGCGCCGGTAAAGACAAAGATCCGCGCAACACGTGGATCCGAGGCGGCAAGGCGCAGCACCTCCATATGGTCTGCGGTCCAGTTCTCGCCCACGCGTGCGCCACGCGCCGACCGGGTCGAAATCGACGACAGGCTTTCGCGTTCGGACGGCGTCAGGTTCAGCCGTGCGGGCGGCAGCATCCAGATATCGGCGTCGAGGCCCGATTGATGGCTCACGTGGCCGGTCAGCATCGGGCCTCCGCGCGGTTGCGACATGTCGCCGACATAGATGCCGTCCCATGAGGTCTGCCGTGCCACGCGCTGCGACAGGTCCTGAACGTAATCGACCAGGTCCGGGTGCCCCCAGTTGCGGTTGCGCGACAGGCGCATCGCCTGCCATGTGGGCCCGGTTTCCGGCAGCTGTTCCGCCCCCGCAAGACAGCCGCGCGAATAGAACCCCAGGACCTCGCCTTGTCCGCCGCTTGCGGCGCGTTCCGCCCCGAACAGCAGCCGCGCCTCCTGCCCCGAGATGGTGGCATCCAGCGGCGGCGCGGACAGGGCCCGGGTGTCGCCGAACCCGGTGGGCGAACAGGCGGCCAACACCAAGGCCAGCCCGGTGACAGCGGTGCGAAGCGATCTCATGGGGTATCCTTTCGACCGTCGGGATCAACAAGGAATAACAGGAAAAGACCGATCAGAAAAAGCCCCAGCAAGGGGGTGACGCCCATTTGCTGGCTGCCGCTGAGCTGGGTCACCACGCCGATGGACAGCGGCGCGATGAACGACGTGGCTTTTCCGGCCAGGGCGTAAAGACCGAAACTTTCGGTCATCCTGGCGGGGTCCGATTGCAGCACCATCATGGTGCGCGACGCCGATTGCAGCGATCCGCCGGCCGCACCGATCAGCGCCCCGAGCGCGTAGAACGCGATATCGGGCAGGCTCGATTCAGGGCCGACGGGGATGCCCAGGACGCTGTCGCGGGCCACGAAGATCACGGCAAGCGCCACCAGCGTCAGCACGACGACATTCACCACGATCACCGGTTTCGGGCCGAACCGGCTGTCGGCCTTGCCCCCCAGCCAGGCGAACAGCGCGCCCGACAGGACCGCGAGGATGCCGAAGATGCCCACGTCGACCACGCCCCAGCCCAGAACGCCCGCCGCGTAGATGCCGCCAAAGACATACATGCCGTTCAGCGCATCGCGGTAGAACATCGACGATGCCAGGTAGGCGAACAGGCTGCGCTGGCGGGGCAGGGATTTCAGGGTTTGCTTCAGTTCCGGCCAGGCGCGTCTGGCGGCCTGCGCCACCGGGATGGATCCTTCGGGCCGTTTGTCCCGCACCCACAGGAAAAACGGGATCATGAACACGGCATACCAGATCGCGGTCAATGGCCCGACCGCTCGGGTGCCTTCGCGCAGTCCGGCATCCAGCCCGAGAACGGGGTCGATCCCGATCAGCGTCTTTCCGGTATCAGGGTCTTCGGCAAACAGCAGCAGCATCGCGACCAGCGCCACGAAGCCCCCCAGGTATCCGATGGCCCATCCCGTCCCCGAGATGCGGCCCAGATCCGCGCGCCGCCCAAGCGTGGGCAACAGGGAATTGGTAAAGATCGTCGCGAACTCCATCCCGATGAGCCCGACGGCGAACATCATCAAGATGAAGACAAGGTTGAAATCACCCGGAACCGCGAACCATAGCGCATATGCGCCGACCACGTACATCGCCGAGAACAGCCAGACGAACGGCATCCGCCGCCCCGAAAGATCGGCAATCGCCCCAAGGAACGGGGCCGAGATCGCGATGATCAGGCCCGCAGCGCCCACGCCATAGCCCCAGGCCGTCTGCGCCGCGCTGCCGTCGCCCAGAAGGTCGTTGATATAGGGGCCGAAAATGAAGGTCAGAAGCAGCGTATTGTAGGGCTGGCTGGCCCAGTCAAAGGCCCACCATCCCCAGATCCGGCGTTTCCCGGCGGCTCCCTCGTTCGGGTGCGACACATGGGATGTTGGTTCTGGCGCTACCGTCATGGCGCGCACTGTCGGTCAGAAGCGTGGGCTTTGTCTACGGCGATGATGGGGTCAGATCGCGGGTGGCCAGGGGCGATGGGCATCGGCCTCGATCCAGCGCTGCGCCCATGACGGCAGATCCGGCGACGGGTCTTGCACGTTCATCGCCCGCGCCACGTCGGCCGTTGGCACGAGGCGGCCCTTGCGGGTGACGCCGGCACGGATCAACAGGTGATTGCAACAGGTCTCACCGCGCCACATCGCCTGTTCCAGGTAGAAAAACCGCGCGTCCCACCCCAGCATCCGGCTGCGCATCTCGAACCGCTGCAGGGCGGTGATCCGCGCCCGGTAGCGCACCGAACTGCCGGCCACGACCAGGCCCCATGTCTCGCGTCGCAGAACGTTCATGAACCCCGTGCGCAACGCCAGCCCGGCTCGCCCCAGGTCATACAGCGTCAGGATGCGGCCGTTGTTCATCTCCAGATACCCGTCCAGATCCCAGGGCATGCAGCGCAAGGATACATGGTGGGTGTCAAGGATCCCGATCGCCGGCTTGCGGCGCTCGGATGCCACGATGGCCGCGAGGCGAAGAAACGGATACATGCCCGCGGTGGAACAGCACCTTTGCGATCCCGTCAAGCGCGCCCTCGCGTCAGGCAAGCCGGGCCCGCGTGCCCGCGCCCCCCATCTTTATCCTCCAAATATGGCGGGGGGAGGCGAAGCCGGGGGGCAGCGCCCCCCAACCGCACGCTTGCAGCCCGCGTCCCGGCCCATTATCTGCCTTGAAAGCCCGAACCCGAGGATACCCGGACCATGACGTCGCTTTTCCAAATCCTGATGCTGCTTATCGACGTGGCGTTCTTCATCGTGATCGCCCACATCATCATGAGCTGGCTGATCAATTTCGGGGTGCTGAACCTGGGCCAGCCGCTGGTGGCGCAGATGTGGGATGGCCTGAACCGCCTGCTCGAGCCGGTCTACGGCCCGATCCGCCGCCGTCTGCCCGCGATGGGGGGGCTCGACCTTGCGCCGCTGATCGTGATCCTGGGGCTTTACGTGGCCGAGATCATCCTGCGCAACAACGTGGCCCTGTTCTTGTAGCGATCAGCCGCCGGCAAAGCCCGACACCCCTTCGATCGCGCCCGGCACGCCGTCGAAATCGGCTCCGGCGCACCAGGCACAGCCCCCGGCCGGGACCGTTGCTTGCAGATCCCGGGCATGGGCTTCGCCCTTGTTCAGCACCAGCGCAAGGCAGATCGCGCCGGCCAGTGTCAGGGTCTTGAGCAGGTCGGAACGGGAACGGCGCGGCATCGGGGCCTCCATCTTGCGCGGAACGTGTCGGACGTGGTCTCAATCAAAGCGCGCGGCCTGTCCCGAGGCAAAGCACGCCTGCGTGAGATCACGCGCACGTGAAACGGGCTTGCATGCGCCGGTGCGGCGGTGTGGAAATCCGAAAACGGCCTGAAAGGATGTGTGATGGTCAAAATCGCGATGTGGTCGGGGCCGCGAAACCTGTCGACGGCGATGATGTATGCCTTTGCGGCGCGCGGTGATTGCGCGGTCTGGGATGAACCGTTCTATGCCGCCTACCTTGCGCAAAGCGGGTCGGATCATCCGCTCGGCGCCGAGATCCTGGCCGCGCACGAGGCCGATCCGGGCCGGGTTGCGGCCCGCTGCGCCGGGCCCGCCCCGGACGGGCAGACGCATTTCTACATGAAACACATGCCGCACCACATGTTGCCGGGGTTCCCGCTGGACTGGGCCGAGGGCTGCGTGAACGTGCACCTGATCCGCCACCCGGCCCGCGTGATCGCCAGCTATGCCGAAAAACGCGAGGACATGACGGTCGAGGATATCGGGTATCCGCAGCAGGCCGGGATATGGGCGCGCCTGCCCGGCCCGGTGATCGACAGCGCCGATATCCGGCGCGATCCCAGGGGGATGCTGGCCCGCCTGTGTGCCGAGGTCGGGCTGCCCTTTGCCGACGGGATGCTGCATTGGCCTGCGGGGCCACGACCCTATGATGGGGTTTGGGCGCGGCATTGGTATAACGCGGTGCACCGGTCCACCGGCTTTGCCGGGGCCGAGGGGCCTTTGCCGGTCGTGCCGCCGGACCGGCAGGCCCTGCTGGATCAGGCGCTGCCGGTCTACGAGGCGATGAAGGCGGCCGCGATCCGTCCCTAGGCCCGGTGTCATGGAACCGTCGCTTGCAGCGGCCCCGAAGTTGAGAGAGTGTTGGACATGAAAATCACGACTTCCCCCCTGTTTCCAAGCTGGCAGGACGTTGCCAGCGATCTTGTCGCCACGGCAGCCGGTCGGTCGCCCGCGGACCTGGTGATCACCAACGCGCGCGTGGTTCTGGTGCAGACCCGCGAGGTGATGGAGGGTTGGCAGGTGGCCACGCGGCACGGACGCTTTGCCTATGTCGGCCCGGATGCGAGCCATTGCATCGGCCCCGACACGGCGGTCGAGGATCTGGGCGGCGCGTATCTGATCCCCGGTCTGTGCGACGGTCACATGCATATCGAAAGCGGCATGCTGACCCCGGCGGAGTTCGCCCGCGCGGTCATTCCCCATGGCACGACCAGCATGTTCACCGACCCCCACGAGATCGCCAATGTCTTTGGCCTGCGCGGTGTGCGGCTGATGCATGACGAGGCCTTGATGCAACCGGTCAACATCTGGACGCAGATGCCAAGCTGCGCACCCTCGGCGCCGGGTCTTGAGACCACGGGCTACGAAATCGGCCCCGACGATGTGACCGAGGCCATGGCATGGCCGGGCATCATCGGTCTGGGCGAGATGATGAATTTCCCCGGTGTGGTGGCCGGAAGCCAGCAGATGCTGGCCGAGATCGCGGCGACGCAGGCGGCGGGCAAGACCGTGGGCGGGCACTATGCCTCGCCCGACCTCGGGCCCGCGTTTCATGCCTATGTGGCGGGCGGCCCTGCTGACGATCACGAGGGCACCTGCGAGGATGACGCCGTGGCCCGCATGCGGCAGGGCATGCGGTCGATGATCCGGCTGGGATCGGCGTGGTATGACATCGAAAGCCAGATCACAGCGATCACCGAACGCGGGCTGGATCCGCGCAACATGATCCTGTGCACCGATGACTGCCATTCCGGTACCCTGGTGAACGAGGGTCACATGAACCGCTGCGTGCGGCACGCCATTTCCTGCGGCTGCGACCCGGTGATCGCGCTGCAGATGGCGACGATCAACACCGCCACTCATTTCGGCCTGGAACGCGAGATCGGCCAGATCGCCCCGGGCCGCCGCGCCGACATGATCGTGACATCCGATCTGGCCGCCCTTCCGATCGACCGCGTCTATGCACGCGGTCAGGTCGTGGCCGAAGACGGGGCCTGCCGTGTGGATTGCCCGCATCTGGACTGGCCCGAGGATACCCGCAGATCCGTGCATCTGGGCAAGACGTTGCAGGCCTCGGATTTCGAGATCGCGGCCCCCGACGGGGCGACCGAGGTCACCGCCCGCGTCATCGGGGTGGTCGAGAACCAGGCCCCGACCGAGGCCCTGACCGCGACCTTGCCGGTGCGGGACGGCAGGGTGGAAGGGCGCGGCGACGTGTGCCAGATCGCGCTGGTGGAACGGCACCGGGGCACGGGTCAGGTCGTGAACGGCCTTGTCTCGGGGTTCGGATACCGGGGCCGCATGGCCATGGCGTCCACCGTGGCCCATGACAGCCACCACATGATCGTCGTGGGCACCGACCGCGAGATGATGGCCCGCGCAGCCATGCGGCTGGGCGAGGTGGGCGGAGGCGTGACCGTCTGGAAGGACGGCAAGGAACTGGCGCTGGTCGAATTGCCCATCGCGGGCCTGATGTCGGACAGCCCCGCCGCCGAAGTCGCCGCAAAGGCCGATGCCATGGTTGCGGCGATGCAGACCTGTGGCTGCACGCTCAACAATGCCTATATGCAGCACTCGCTGCTGGCGCTGGTCGTCATCCCGGCCTTGCGGATATCCGACCTCGGCCTTGTCGATGTCACCAAATTCGAGCTGACCGATCTGCTGATCGGGACGCCTTCATGACAAAACAAAAAGAAGACCGTGACCATGAACGAGCACTCAACCCTCAAGATCATCTCGCCTGACCAGAAAGCCCGCGAGTTTTCCGATGCGCAGACGGCCGTTGCCTACCTGGCGACCCTGTACGCCGAGGCCACGCAGTTCCTGTGCGCCCGCTTTTCCGAGACGATGAGCGCGGGCGCGCCCGACCACACCCGGTACCGCGCCTATTACCCCGAGATATCGCTGACAACGACGACCTTCGCGATCACGGACAGCCGGTTGAGTTTCGGTCACGTGTCCGAACCGGGCAGTTATGCCACCACGATCACCCGGCCCGACCTGTTCAAGAACTACCTGGAACAGCAGATCGGCCTGTTGATCAAGAACCACGATGTGCCCGTACGCGTCGGCCCGTCGATGACGCCGATGCCGGTGCATTTCGCGGTGGCCAATGATTCCGCGATCACCGTGCCGCAGGAAGGTGCGGGGGATTTCACCCTGCGCGATGTCTTTGACGTGCCGGACCTGGCGACAACCAATGACGACATCGTCAACGGCCTGGACTTTGCCTATGAAAACGGGGCCCGCCCGCTGGCGCCCTTTACCGCGCAGCGGGTCGATTATTCGCTGGCCCGGCTCAGCCATTACACGGCGACCGACCCGGCCCATTTCCAGAACCACGTGTTGTTCACCAACTACCAGTTCTACGTCGATGAGTTCGAGGCCTATGCCCGCGCCGCGCTGGCCGCGCCCGACAGCGCCTATACAAGTTTCGTGGCGACCGGAAATATCGAGATCACCGATCCCGAAGCTGCCATCCCGGTGCCCGCCAAGATGCCCCAGATGCCGACCTATCACCTGAAGCGGGCCGATGGCAGCGGCATCACGCTGGTCAATATCGGCGTCGGGCCGTCGAACGCGAAAACGGCGACCGACCATATCGCCGTGCTGCGCCCCCATGCGTGGCTGATGGTGGGCCATTGTGCCGGCCTCAGGAACAGCCAGCGCCTTGGCGATTTCGTGCTGGGCCATGCCTATCTGCGCGAGGACAAGGTGCTGGATGACGACCTGCCGATCTGGGTGCCGATCCCGGCACTGGCGGAAATCCAGGTTGCGTTGGAAACGGCCGTGGCCAGCGTGACCGAGCTGGAAGGGTATGACCTCAAGCGGATCATGCGGACCGGCACGGTGGCGAGCCTGGACAACCGCAACTGGGAATTGCGCGACCAGACCGGTCCGGTGCAGCGCCTCAGCCAATCGCGCGCGGTCGCGCTGGATATGGAAAGCGCCACCATCGCCGCCAACGGGTTCCGGTTCCGGGTGCCGTACGGCACGCTGCTTTGCGTGTCGGACAAGCCGCTGCATGGCGAGCTGAAGCTGCCCGGCATGGCCTCCGATTTCTACAAAACGCAGGTCTCGCGGCACCTTTTGATCGGAATTCGCGCCATGGAAGCCCTGCACAACATGCCCCTTGAGCGGCTGCATTCGCGCAAATTGAGGTCGTTCGAGGAGACCGCATTCCTCTAAAACGGTAAAAAAGAGCACAATACCCCTATTTTTGTGCTCGATTGTGCACTCAAGGCGTTGTGTGGACCTACTATATTCGGTTAGCTTTCCGCCAACGGGCTCTAGGGCTCGGGCAGTATTCAGGAGAGACAATACGATGGCTCAGAAACCAATGACAAAAACGCAACTCGTGGCCGCCCTGGCAGACGAGATGGGGTCCGACAAGAAAACCGCCGCCGCAGCACTGGATGCCGTGACCTCGGTTGTGACCAAGGAAGTCGCCGCCGGCGGCGCCGTGACCCTTCCCGGCATCGGCAAGGTCTATTGCCGCGAGCGCCCCGAGCGCATGGTTCGCAACCCCGCCACGGGCGAACAGATCAAGAAAGAAGCCGACAAGCAGGTCAAGATGACCATCGCCAAGGCTCTGAAGGACAGTGTGAACGGCTGATTGCCGTCCTACGGCTTTCGTGAAAGGGTCGCGCTCGCAAGGGCGCGGCCCTTTTGATTTGGATAGGGCGGGTCGTGGATTTTCGCGCATTGGCAATGGGGCTGGTCTTTGCCCTGATCTGGTCATCGGCCTTCACGTCCGCGCGCATCATCGTCGAAGCGGCCCCGCCCCTGACGGCGCTTTCGATCCGGTTCTTGCTGTCGGGCGCGTTGGGCATCGCCATCGCGCTGGCGCTGGGGCAGACCATGCGGCTCTCGCGGGTGCAGTGGCGGTCTGTCCTGATCCTCGGCATCTGTCAAAATGCGCTTTACCTCGGGCTGAACTTCGTCGGCATGCAAACGGTCGAGGCCTCGCTGGCGGCAATCATCGCATCGGCCATGCCGCTGCTGGTCGCCGCCGCGAACTGGGGCCTGTTCCGCGAACGCTTGCCGGCGCTTGGCCTGGTGGGGCTTGCGGCGGGGTTCTCCGGCGTCGGACTGATCATGGTGCAGCGCGTGAGTGGCGGGGCCGACGGGTTCGGCATCGTGTTGTGTCTGGGAGGTTCGGTCGCGCTGACGGCCGCCACGCTGGCGGTGCGCAGCGCATCATCGACCGGCGGCAACCTGTTGATGGTCGTTGGGCTGCAGATGATCGTGGGCGCCGCCGCCCTGGCCCCCGTTGCCGTGGTCATGGAAACCTGGTCGGTCGCATGGTCGGCGCCGTTCGTGGTCGCGTTTCTCTACACGATCCTGATGCCGGGTCTTGTCGCGACCCTGATCTGGTTCTGGCTGGTCGGGCGCATCGGGCCGACGCGGGCCGCGACCTTCCATTTCCTAAACCCCGTCTTCGGTGTCGTCATCGCGGCGGTCTTGCTCAGCGAAACCCTGAGCCTGAGCGATGCCGTGGGCGTCGTGATCATCGCGGTGGGCATTCTGGCGGTTCAGATGGCCAAGGCACGTTCGTGATCCCCTCGCACCGCGACCGCCGAAACAGGGCCGCCTCGCGATATCTTTATCCTTCAAATATGGCCGCCGGAGGCATCCGGTCCATGCCAAGGGCGCAACCGCCGGGATATCCATCGCCCCCCCCGCCAAAAGCGCCCGATTTCTTTCTCAAAGAAATCGGTCCGGGCGGCGACGCAGTCGGCGCAAGCCCCCGATCACGACCATGTTTGATGACAGGGAGGTAGCGGCCGGGTCATCAGGTCATCATGGAAATGTTTCTCTCATATGGCGCGGGCCTGCTGACGCTCATCAACCCCTGCGTGCTGCCGGTGCTGCCGATCGTGCTGGCCGGTGCGCTCCAGGCCAGCCGCTGGGGGCCGCTGGCGCTGGCGGCGGGGATGGGTCTTGCCTTTGTGACGCTGGGGTTCGGCGTCATCGCCGCCGGCCATCTTGTCGGCCTGACCGAACAGACCGTGGCGCGCGCGGGCGCTGTCATGATGATCGTGTTCGGGCTGATGATGCTGATCCCGCAGGCCTCGGCCCGGTTTGCCACCGCCACGGCGGGTGTCTCGGCGCGGGCGGATCGGGGGATGCACGGATTGGCGCAGGAGGGATGGCACAGCCAGTTTCTCGGCGGTCTTCTGCTGGGCGCAGTCTGGAGCCCTTGCGTCGGCCCCACGCTTGGCGGCGCGATTTCGCTGGCCAGCCAGGGCGACGATCTTTTGCGGGCGTTCGGTATCATGGTGTTCTTTGCCCTTGGCATCGGCACGCTCATCGTCGGCCTTGGCTACGGGGCGCGGTCGCTGCTGCAGCGCCGCGCGGCCGTGCTGCGCCGGTTCGCGTCATCATCCCGTCCGATCCTGGGCGGTGTTTTCGTTTTTGTCGGCGTGGCGATCCTGCTGCGCTGGCACCACATGGCCGAAGCCTGGCTGCTGGATCGGATGCCGATCTGGCTGCAGGACCTTTCGGTCGCGCTTTGACCCTTCAAGGAGATTTCCCATGAACCGCCGTCACATGATCCTAGGCACCGCTGCCATCGGCCTGCTGCCCTTTGCGGCGCGCGCCATGACCGACTACGCGCCCGGCCTGGTGCGTGAACGCCTTGCCGCCGGTGACACGGTGCTGGCGGATTTCTCGGCCACGTGGTGCGGGACGTGCCGTGCACAGGGGCGCATCATCAGCGCCTTGCGCGAAGGCAACGCCGAGTATGACGCCGCGATCACCTTTGTCCGGGTCGACTGGGACCAGTATGGCCGTGCGGACCTGGCGCAAAGCCTGGACATCCCGCGACGGTCCACGCTGGTGTTGCTGCGCGGCGATCAGGAACTGGGCCGGGTGGTGGCGTCTACCCGTGAAAGCGACATCGCGGACCTGCTGAACCTTGCGCTGGTCAGTTGACGATCAGGGCGTGACCTCGGCCACCAGGCTGAGATTGTCGAGTGCCCACCGCGGTTCCGGATCCGTCGCGGGGCCGCCGGCGGGCGGGTGCCCGGCTATGTTCAGAACCAGGGCGGTATCGGGTGCGGCGATGCTGATGCGCACGCGCAGGACGGTCTCGTACAGGGACGGAGTGCCGCTGCCATAGGCGCGTTCGCGCGGCGCGTCGACACTGCGCGCCAGGACATTGATCGTGTCGCCCTGCATCAGGTCCGAAATCGTGTTGTCTGCCAGGTCTGGCCGCGAAGACAGGCTGTGTCGCAGCACCTGCTGGTCGCCGATCGACACGGTCAGGGTCTCGGTTTCCCAATCGTCCAGTCCGATCAGGTCGAAACTCAGCGCCACGCGGGCGGTGTTTTCGGGCAGGTCGAACCTGCGCGACACCGGCTCTGACAGTGGCACGGGCCCGAGGACCCCGCCAAGACCGGCCTGCCCCAGGTCAACAGGGCGGCCATCCCAGCCACCGGCATCGCGGTTGTAGTCCTCGAACGCCACAAGTGTCTCGTTTTCGTCAAGCGCGCGCAATCCGCCGATGCCGTCGCCGAATGCGCCATCGCCCCCCGACGTGTCGATGCGGATCAGTATCCCGGCCAGAAGCGCACCGGCCACAAGGCCGCACGCGATCAGCGTCCAGTCCAGGCGGATCCGTCCCGCAGGTCGTAAAAGGTGCTTAGAAGCGCCCATAAGCAAACATCCGTAAAAAACCCCATTTTGTCCGAAATTGATTTAAAATGTGTCGAAAAAGTGGCGCACACGGGGTTCTTTGGAAGCATTGTCAACTGTGGTGGTATTGTGGTCGCCGCGGACAGGTGATTGTTCCCGCGGTTGGTCCAATGGCCGAGGATTTGACCTTGTAAATCAGCCAATTCGGCCCTGGTTGGTCCCGATCTGCCCCCGGTGAAGCAGGATGTGATCGAGCAGAATACAGGCCATCATGGCCTCGCCGACGGGCACGGCGCGGATTCCCACGCAGGGATCGTGCCGCCCTTTGGTCACAATTTCGGTGTCCTCGCCGGACTTGGTGATGGTCCTTCGCGGCGTCAGAATCGACGATGTCGGCTTGACCGCGAATCGCACCACGACGTCCTGACCGGTGGAAATCCCGCCAAGAATGCCGCCGGCGTGGTTCGAGTGGTACACAGGTCCGTCCGGGCCCATCGAGATCTCGTCGGCATTGGCGCTGCCCGTCAGCGCGGCGGTTGCCATGCCATCGCCGATCTCGACACCCTTGACCGCGTTGATCGACATCATCGCCGCCGCAAGGTCGGTATCCAGCTTGCCGTATACGGGCGCACCCAGACCGGCGGGAACGCCGCGCGCCGTCACCTCGATGACCGCGCCGACACTGTCGCCGGATTTGCGCAAGCCATCGAGATAGTCGGCCCAATCGCCGGCTGCCTGGGCGTCGGGCACCCAGAACGGGTTCTGTGCAATCTGATCCCAGTCGAACCGGTTCCTGTCGATGCCATGGGGGCCCATCTGGACCATGTAGCCGGTGATCCGCATATCCGGCGCCAGGATGGCCAGCGCCGCGCGTGCAACGCCACCTGCGGCCACCCGTGCGGCGGTTTCGCGCGCGCTGGACCGTCCGCCGCCGCGATAGTCGCGGATCCCGTATTTCTGCCAATAGGTGATATCGGCATGGCCGGGGCGGAATTTTTCGACAATGTCGCCGTAGTCCTTGGACCGTTGATCGGTGTTGCGGATCATCAACTGGATCGGTGTGCCGGTTGATTTGCCTTCGAACACGCCTGACAGGATCTCGACCTCGTCGGCCTCGCGACGTTGGGTGGTGTATTTGTTTTGCCCCGGTTTGCGTTGATCCAGCCAATGTTGAATCGCCGCCGCGTCGATCGGCACGCCCGGCGGGCAGCCATCCAAGGTCGCCCCAAGGGCGGGCCCGTGGCTTTCACCCCAGGTGGTGACGCGGAATAGGTGGCCAAAACTGTTGAGGCTCATCGCGGTATATCCTGTCTCGTTCGATGCTTGGCGTAGCCTTATGCGACACAAATGCCAACCCGCTTGCATGTCCCAGGCACCGGCGCTACGTCTGATTACACCTCGGGGTGGCCCATATGGGCCTGAGATGCGCAGTTTGCGAACCCGTTGAACCTGAACCGGTTAGGACCGGCGGAGGGAAGGTTTACGGGATCGCATACCGCGCCCGACCTCACTTCGCCCGTCGCCATGGAGGAGTGAGAATGAGACACACCATCATCGCAGCGGGATTGTCTGTATTCGCGGGGGCGGCCTTGGCCCAATCCCCGGTGCTGACAGTCTATACGTATGACAGTTTTGTCGCGGATTGGGGGCCAGGCCCCGCAATCGAACAAGCGTTCGAGGCGCAATGCGCCTGCGATCTGCAATTCGTGGGCGCCGGCGACGGCGCGGCGCTGTTGGCGCGCATCAGGCTGGAAGGCGCGCGCACCGACGCCGATATCGTGTTGGGCCTTGATACCAACCTGACGGCGGCTGCCGTGGAAACGGGGCTTTTCGCACCGCATGGCATCGTGGCCCAAGGGCTGACCCTGCCCGTCGCATGGGACGATGAGACCTTCCTGCCTTATGACTGGGGCTACTTCGCCTTCGTGCATGACGTGGATCTGGAAGACGCGCCGGCGAATTTCGAGGCGCTGGCGGCCTCCGATGTGTCCATCGTCATCCAGGACCCGCGGTCATCGACGCCGGGCCTGGGCCTCTTGATGTGGGTCGAGGCCGCCTATGGCGACCGCGCGGCCGAGATCTGGGAGGGTCTGGCCGACAATATCGTGACGGTCACGCCGGGCTGGTCCGAGGCCTATGGCCTGTTTCTCGAGGGCGAGGCGGACATGGTGCTGAGCTACACGACCTCGCCCGCCTACCACCTGATCGCCGAAGAGGACGCCAGCAAGACCGCCGCGGCCTTTTCGGAGGGGCATTACCTGCAGGTCGAGGTGGCGGGCATGCTGGCCGGCACCGATCAGCCCGCGCTTGCGCGGGCGTTCCTGGAGTTCATGCTGAGCCCTGCCTTCCAGGAGGTGATCCCGACGACCAACTGGATGTATCCGGCGGCCTTGCCGGCAGACGCCTTGCCGGACGGGTTCGAAACGTTGGTGCAGCCCTCACAAGCGTTGCTCTTGTCGCCGGAAGCGGCGGCAGCGGCCCGCAACCCGGCGCTTGAGACATGGCAGCGCGCGCTCAGCCGGTAACCCCCCTGCAATGGACGGGCGCGGCGATGGCCGCGCTTGTCTGTCTTGCGGTACTCGGTCCGCTGGGCGCCGTGCTGTGGCGCGCCGACGGGCCGATCCGCCTGGGTGCGTCCGACTGGTCGGCGATCCGGTTCACCCTGCTGCAGGCGGCCCTGTCGGCCCTTGGCAGCGTGGTTCTGGCCATCCCCGTGGCCCGGGCGCTGGCACGGCGAACCTTTCGCGGCCGGCAGGCACTGGTCACGCTGATGGGTGCGCCGTTCCTGTTGCCGGTGATCGTGGCGGTTCTGGGCCTGTTGGCGATTTTCGGCAGGGCGGGGTGGCTGAACGGGGCGCTGGGCTGGATCGGGGCGGGCGATGTGCAGATCTATGGATTGCAGGGGGTTGTTCTGGCCCATGTGTTCCTGAACCTGCCACTGGCGGTCCGGTTGCTGTTGCAGGATTGGCTGTCGATCCCGTCCGAGCGGATCCGGCTGGCCCATGCGCTCGGGTTTTCCCATGCCGACATGCGCCGCCATTTCGAGTGGCCGCTGCTGCGCGCGACCCTTCCGGGGGCGGCGTTGCTGATCTTCCTGATCTGCACGACCAGTTTTGCCGTCGCGCTGATCCTGGGCGGGGGCCCCGCAGCGACGACCGTCGAGTTGGCGATCTACCAGGCGTTTCGGTTCGATTTCGACCTGGGCCGCGCGGCGCTGTTGGGGATCGTTCAGGTGGCGATCTGTGTTTGTGCGGGCCTGATGGCCTTTGGCGTGACGCGGCGGCGAGACATAGGCGCGGGCCTTGACCGCGCGCCGATGGCTTGGCCGGGCGATACGCGGGGGTCGCGTTGGGGCGACACGATTGCGATCACCGGTGCGGCGCTGTTCTTGCTGTTGCCGCTGCTGGCGGTGGTGATGCAGGGATTGCCCGCGGTGTCCGGCCTGCCCGGCCTGGTCTGGGCCGCGGCCGCCCGGTCGATCGTGCTGGCGCTGGCCTCTGCCGCGCTGGCGGTTTCGCTGGCGGTGCCGATGGCCATCTTCATGGTGCGATTGCGCCGGCCTGCGCTGGTCGAAGGCGTTGCGTTCCTGACCATAGCGGTGTCGCCCATGGTGATCGGCACGGGGTTGTTCGTGCTGATCTTTCCGGTGGCTGATCCGGTGGCGCTGGCGCTGCCGGTGACCGGCCTGGTGAACGCCCTGATCAGCCTGCCGTTCCTGTTGCGGGCGCTGGTGCCCGCGGTGCAGCAGGCCGAGGCCACGCAGGGGCGGCTGGCCGATGCCCTGGGCCTGCGGGGACTGCAGCGCCTGCGCCATGCCCTGTTGCCGCGCCTGTCACGGCCGCTGGGGTTCGGGGTGGGGCTGGCGGCGGCGTTCTCGATGGGCGATCTTGGCGTGATCGCGCTGTTTTCGACACCGGGACAGGGGACATTGCCGCTTGAGATGTATCGCCTGATGGGATCGTACCGCACCGATGATGCGCAAGGGGCGGCAGTCTTGCTGATGGGGCTGACGCTGGCGCTGTTCTGGGCCTTTGATCGCGGAGGACGCCTGAATGCTGACGCTTGAGGACCTGAGTCTGAGCCAGGACGGGTTCGACCTGTCGCTGACCGCGGATATCGCGCGCGGCGACCGGGTGGCGCTGTTGGGGGCGTCGGGCAGTGGCAAGAGCACGCTGTTGTCGCTGATCGCCGGCTTCCTGTCGCCCGACCGGGGGCGCATCTTGTGTGACGGTCGGGACATGACGCACGCGCCGGTCGCCGCGCGGCCGATGTCGATCCTGTTTCAGGACAGCAACCTGTTTCCGCATCTGAGCGTGTTCGACAATGTGGCCCTTGGCCTGCGGCCTGATCTGCGGCTGAGCGCGCAGGACCGTGTCCGGGTGGACGATTGCCTGTCGCGTGTCGATCTGCACGGCTTTGGCGATCGCCGCCCATCGGCCCTGTCGGGCGGGCAGCAGGCGCGGGTGGCGCTGGCCCGGATGCTGCTGCGTGACCGGCCGATCGCGTTGCTGGATGAACCCTTTGCCGCGCTTGATCCGGGCCTCAAGACCGAGATGCTGGCCCGCATGCGCGAACTGTGTGACGAGCGGGGCCTGACGCTGGTGATGGCCTGCCACGACCTGCGCGACGCGGAACGGCTATGTGACCGGCTTTGGCTGCTGGAAGATGGCAAGCTGGTGGTGGATGCCGCCATGTCTGACGCGCTGGACAAGCCGCCGGATTTGTTGCGCCCCTGGATGTAGCGCCCGCCCTGCGCAAAAAAAACGCGCCCCTGAGGGCGCGTTTCGATGTCTGGCCTTGGTTGCCAGATTATTCGGCGGGCGTGGCGCCCTTGGCACGGGACTTGACCGGCGCCCAGATGCGCTTGTTGGTCAGGTACAGAAGGACCGACAGGATGGCGAGCATCAAAAAGGCGGTGAAGCCCATCTGCTTGCGTGCCATCAGGTTCGGTTCCGCCGCCCACATCAGGAATGTGGACACGTCCAGCGCCATCTGTTCCACCGTTGCGGGGGTGCCGTCGTTGTAGACCACGGCGTCGTCCCACAGTGGCGGGGCCATCGCGATACGACCGCCGCTGAAGGTCTCGTTGCCATACAGGATCGCCCCGAATTCCTCGTATTCCGACCCGGTGTAGTGGGTCAGCAGAGAGGCAATGTATTCCCCGCCGCCGATCCCGCGGATCAGCGGGTTCAGCGCCAGGCCGTAGGGGCCGTGGAAGCCCGCGCGCGCCTTGGCCATCAGGCTGAGGTCGGGCGCGTTTTCCAGGCCGGAGGCCGGGAAATGATCGTTCGGCGTGGCCGCGCGCCAATCCTGAAGATCGTCGTCGTACACTTCGATGAAGTTCTGGTCGATATAGGCCAGCACTTCTTCCTCGCTGAGGCCCGGACCATCCTCGGCCGACAGCGTGCGCAGCGGCACATACTGCAGACCGTGACAGGCGGAACAGACCTCGGTGTAGACCTGAAGGCCACGCTGGATCTGGTCCTGGTCAAAGCGGCCGAACGGGCCTTCGTACGAAAACGCGTAGTCTTCGACGTGACCGGTCGCACCCGCGGCAAGCGCCGCCCCCGAGGAGAGGGCCAGCGTCGCGGCAGCGGCGGTGCTGATTGCAAGTTTCCTGAGCATTCTCAGTTTCCTTTCTCTCACTCGGCCGGGGAAGCAGCAGTGGAAGATCCACCGGCGCTGCCGCCTTTGCCAAGGTGCGATTTGAAATCGTCTTCGATGGTCTCGGGCTGCGGCAGCGGTTTCTCGATGACACCCAGAAGCGGCAGGATCACCAGGAAATACGCGAACCAGTAGGTCGACCCGATCAGCGCGATGTAGGGATAGATCCCTTCGGCCGGGCGTGCGCCCACCCACATCAGAACGAAGAAGTTCACGATGAAGACCCAGAACCACCACTTGAACATCGGACGATAGCGACCGGACCGCACCGACGAGGTGTCGAGCCAGGGCGCCAGCGCCATGACGATGATCGCGCCGAACATGGCAACCACACCAAAGAACTTGGCGTCGACGATGCCGGCGGTCAGGAACTCGGCGATGATCACGACCCAGACTTCGCCGTCAAAGGCACGCAAGATCGCGTAGAACGGCAAGAAGTACCATTCGGGAACGATATGCGCAGGGGTCTGCAGCGGGTTCGCCTCGATGTAGTTGTCGGGGTGACCCATGAAGTTCGGCATGAAGCCCACGATGGCAAAGAACACCGCCAGGATCACGGCCAGCGCGAACAGGTCCTTGATCACGAAGTAGGGCCAGAACGGCAGGGTGTCCGCCTCGGCTTCCTTCTTGGAGGTGCGGCGCACTTCTACCCCGGTGGGGTTGTTGTTGCCGGTCGTGTGGAACGCCCAGACGTGCACGATCACGAGGCCCAGAATGACGAAGGGCAGCAGATAGTGCAGCGACAGGAAGCGGTTCAGCGTGGCGTTGTCCACGGCCGGTCCGCCCAGAAGCCAGGTCTGGATCGCTTCGCCGATGAAGGGGATCGCGCCGAACAGGCCGGTGATCACCGTTGCACCCCAGAACGACATCTGGCCCCAGGGCAGAACGTAGCCCATGAACGCCGTGCCCATCATCAGCAGGTAGATCAGCATGCCGATGATCCACGTGATCTCGCGCGGGGCCTTGTAGGACCCGTAGTAGAGACCGCGGAAGATGTGCATGTAGACCGCGATGAAGAACAGCGATGCGCCGTTCTGGTGGATGTAACGGATCGCCCATCCCCCGTTCACGTTGCGCATGATGTGTTCGACCGACGCGAAGGCCAGGTCGACATGCGGGGTGTAGTGCATCACCAGAACGATACCGGTGATGATCTGCATCACAAGGCAGAACACCAGAACGATGCCCCAGATCCACATCCAGTTCAGGTTCTTGGGCGTGGGGATCATGATCGTGTCGT
>CAYWTM010000017.1:0-39513 GCA_964460185.1 uncultured Roseicyclus sp.
ACGACAACATCGTCTATATCGGCGACCTGATCCAGAAAACCGAAGCCGAGATGCTCCGCACCCCGAATTTCGGCCGCAAGTCGCTCAACGAGATCAAGGAAGTGCTGTCTGGCATGGGTCTGCATCTCGGCATGGACATCATCGATTGGCCCCCCGACAACATCGAGGAACTGGCCAAGAAATACGAAGACAACTTCTGATGGGGCGGGGGCTTCGGCCCCCGAACCGACCTCGGGCAATTCCGCCCCAATAAGGATGGGTCCGCAACGCACGGATCCTGGACAAAGCATCAAACGGAGAAACACAAATGCGCCACGCACGCGGATACCGCCGCCTGAACCGGACCCACGAACACCGCAAGGCGATGTTCGCCAACATGTCCGGCTCGCTCATCGAACACGAACAGATCAAGACCACTCTTCCCAAAGCCAAGGAACTGCGGCCGATCATCGAAAAGCTGGTCACGCTTGCCAAGCGTGGCGATCTGCACGCGCGCCGTCAGGCCGCTTCGCAGCTCAAGCAGGACATGCATGTCGAGAAGCTTTTTGCAATTCTTGGCCCACGTTATGCCGAACGTCCCGGCGGTTACGTGCGGATCATGAAGGCCGGCTTCCGTTATGGCGACATGGCACCTATGGCGATCATCGAATTCGTTGACCGCGATGTGGATGCCAAAGGCGCGGCCGACCGCGCCCGTCTCGAGGCAGAAGAATCCGCCGAAGCCTGAGACGACACGGATCTGAGCGGGGCCTGATTTTAGGCTTTGGGCCGCGCGACGTAATCACAACGCCCCGGGTGCACATCCGCAGCACCGGGGCGTTGGCCGTTTAAGCGCCGGGGTCGTTTAAGCGCCCGGGTCGTCGTCCCGTGCGTCATCGACAGCCCGATCGCTTTTCGAGGCATGAGATTCCAGGACGCTTTCAACCGAAACCGGCCCTTGCCCAATAAATTCCAGAAGGTCAGCGCGGCTCGCCGCAGATAGCCGCATGAGACGCGCAAAAAGACCTGGGTCGATCTTTTTTTCCAATACATCTCACCGTTTAGCCAGCCGACCTAGAATATGGTTGACCGTATTTGAGGCAACCTATCTAAAAAGACATGTCCTTTTGTTTGGTGTGAAATGTCCAAGGCGCCGGTGCTAGACCTATTGCTGCACGAGCTTTCCCTGGCGGCTCCGGGCGGCTTCGCGGTTGGGTTGCACATCCGCTATGTCTCGCCCTTGATCATGGTCAACACCTATCCCGACGCCTGGCAGGAGGTGTATACCGCCAAGCTTTACGGCTTGCGCGACCCAACGCTTGCCTGGGGGTTGAGCCATACGGGAACGCGCCGCTGGTCCGAGATCGGGCTGCCCGACCCCTTCGGCATTCTGCCCGAAGCAGCGGGCTACGGTCTCGTTTACGGAATGATAGCGTCTATCGGTCCCATGTCGTCGCGAACGATCTCCGGTGCCTGCCGGACGGACCGCGAATTCCTCGATGAGGAAATGGACCACATCCACAGGATCGTGCAGCGCATGCATGACCTGTCGGAACCTCCTGCGCGTCTGTCGAAAGCTCAGATGGACGCCCTGAAATGCATCGCGGATGGGGACCGCCATGCAGCTGCCGCCGCCCGCCTGGGCATTTCTGAAAGCGCGTTCAAGGCTCGCCTGACCTCTGCAAGGCAAAAGCTGATGGCCCGTACGACGGCCGAAGCGGTTCAAAGGGCCAAGGAATACGGACTGATCTGACCAGGCACGGAAAGCTGAGTGAAATGGGGCCCTCCCGGGGTGCGGTGTACTTGAGACAACCGGCCAACCCAAGGAGTCCGACCATGGAAATGACCACGCTTTCCTTCGATAACTTTCACCAGCACGGTGTCTTGTTCAGCAATATGCTGCGCGCGCGCCACCGCACCTTCGTGGATGAGATGAAGTGGGATCTGCCCGCCGCTGGCGGGATGGAATTCGATCAGTACGACACGGCGCAAAGCCGTTGGGTTTGCGTGCATGACCGCGACCGGGTGCTGGCCGGTGTCCGCCTCACGCCGACCACGGCGCGGTGCGGTGTGTATTCCTACATGGTGCGCGATGCGCAGCGTGGGTTGTTGGATTCGATCCCGGCCAATCTGCTGGATAAGCCGGCACCGATCGCCGATCATATCTGGGATGCCAATCGCCTGTTCGTGGCCGAGGGTGTGGAAACAGATATCCGGCGCGAGGTGCAGTTGTCGTTGATGGGCCATATGGTGCGGTCCGCGCGCAGCCTGGGCGCATCTACATTGATCGGGCTTTTGCCGATCGGGATCCCGCGTCTTGGCCGTCGGTTGGGCATCGATATGGAACCTGCGGGTCCGATCATGAAGATCGGAACGGCGCATCGGTGCTACTTCGTCTCGATGCAGTCAAAGATGCACTAGGCGCCAGCGCTGAGAAAACGATTGAGCGGCGCCTTTGGGTGGGGAATATCCCGACTTGGCGCCGCGCTTGCGTCTTTTGCCTGACGGATTCGATATGCCCGAACTTCTTCCCGGCGCCATTTTCACCGGTATTCTGACGGTGGTTGCCGTCATCATTTTGCGCGCGCGCGCGACCAAGCCGCGTCTTTCCCTGTGGAAGCTGGCGCTGATCGGCGTGGCCGCGGCTTATGGCATCCCGCCGATCCTCGCCTTTCTGGAGGGGGTCTGGAGGGCGTCGCCCTGGCTTCCGGATCTGCCGGTTATCACCTCTGGACAGGTGTTTATCGGTGCCTGGACGACTGCCGTCGCCCTGACGCTCACGCACCGCCCGGGAAACCCGCCACGTGTTCCGATCTGGGCGGGTCTGCTGATCGGCCTTGTCGTGGCAACCTTGCTGCCGCCGTTTCTGGATCGGGTGACAGGCAGCTATCAGTCCGCCTCGCTCAGGGCCGACCTGAACCACTGCACACGGGGCATGATGGGGCAAGCGCAACCCGGTGAGGTCATGAACATCTGCGATGAGCCGATCGTCGTGGGCCTGTGCATGCCGGACGAGCGCAACCCGACGCCTTGCGCGCAGGCCGCAATGGTCGAGCCCGGGCAGGTGGTGACCCTCGACCCTGGCGAGGCGCGTTTGTCGTCTCTGCCGTCGAACCCCGGTGGTCTGACGGTTGTGGCCTGCCGCCCGCCCGACCGGCCCTCACGCAGGGTGTCAACCATCGGGCGTGGCTACGAAGGGGTTTGCCTGCCGCCTGCCTGATCTGGCGCAAGGGCCGCCGAACACCTAGATTGGGGGCATGGACCTGTTTACATCCACCGATACGCCTGCGGGTGCCCGCGATGAACCCAAGGGCCCAAGGCCCTTGGCGGACCGTTTGCGTCCCGCGTCGCTGTCCGAGGTCATCGGCCAGGATCATATCCTGGGCCCGGACGGCAGCCTGCGGATCATGCTGGACAGCGGGTCCTTGTCGTCCCTGATCCTTTGGGGGCCGCCGGGTGTCGGCAAGACCACGATTGCGCGGCTGCTGGCGGCTGAGACGGACCTTCATTTCGTGCAGATCAGCGCGATCTTCACAGGTGTGCCCGAGCTGCGCAAAGTCTTCGAGGCCGCCCGGATCCGGCATCAGAACGGCAAGGGCACGCTCTTGTTCGTCGACGAGATCCACCGCTTCAACAAGGCGCAGCAAGACGGGTTTCTGCCCCATATGGAGGATGGGACGATCCTGTTGGTGGGGGCGACCACCGAAAACCCCTCGTTCGAGCTGAACGCGGCTGTGCTGTCCCGGGCGCAGGTGGTGGTGCTGAACCGGCTGACGGATGAGGCGTTGGAAAAGCTGGTGGCGCATGCCGAGCTGGAATTGCACCACCCTTTGCCGCTGCGCCCCGAGGCCCGGCAAAGCCTGCGCGACATGGCCGATGGTGACGGGCGCGCGCTGCTCAACCTGGTGGAGCAGGTGGCCGCGTGGAAGGTCGAGGGGCAACTTGACCGGGACCAGCTGGCCAAGCGACTGCAACGGCGCGCCGCGCAATACGACAAATCCGGCGAGGCGCATTACAACCTGATCTCGGCCCTGCACAAATCCGTGCGCGGGTCAGATCCGGATGCGGCCCTGTACTGGTTCGCGCGGATGCTGGAGGGCGGCGAGGATCCCCGATATCTGGCGCGCCGGATCACGCGCATGGCGGTCGAAGACATCGGGTTGGCGGATCCGGCGGCACAGCGGCAGTGCCTCGATGCCTGGGCCACCTATGAACGCCTCGGGTCGCCCGAAGGTGAACTGGCGCTGGCCCAGGCGGTCGTCTACCTGGCGCTCGCCCCCAAATCGAACGCCGCGTATGTCGCCTACAAGGCCGCGCGCGCCTCGGCCCGGTCTACCGGGTCCGAACCGCCGCCCAAGCATATCCTGAATGCGCCCACCAAGATGATGAAGGACCAGGGATACGGCAAAGGGTATGATTACGATCATGACGCCGAAGACGGATTTTCCGGTCAGTCCTATTTTCCCGAAACCATGTCGCGCCCGCATTTCTATGCCCCTGTGGAACGGGGGTTCGAACGTGACCTGAAAAAACGGCTCGACTGGTTCGAGGCCCTGCGCGCAAAGCGCAACAAGCGTTGACAAACCAGGGCCAGAGACGCAGACCCCGCCCATGATTGCCCCTGTCCTTCAAGTCGCCCTTGGCGGCGCCATCGGCGCCGTGCTTCGATACCTGGCCGGTATCGGGATCGTCCGGCTGGTCGGTCATGGGTCGTTTCCGGTGACCATCATTTCGGTAAACGTGATCGGCTCGTTCCTGATGGGGCTATTCGTGGTGGCGGCGGCCCATCGTGGGTTTACGCATCTGTCGCCCTTGGTGATGACCGGCCTTCTGGGCGGGTTCACGACATTCTCGGCCTTTTCGCTTGAGACGGTCACGCTGTATGAGCGCGGCGATCTGGGGCTGGCGGCGCTTTATGTTGCGGCCTCTGTGATCTTGTCGATTGCCGGGCTGATGCTGGGCCTTTGGGTTGCGAGGGGTGTAATCGCATGAGTGGCGTGCAAACCCTGACCGTCGCGGCCGGCGATGGCGATCAGCGGCTGGATCGCTGGTTCCGCCGCCAGTTTCCGCACATCCCGCAAGGGCGCATCGAAAAGATGTGCCGCAAGGGCGAAATCCGTGTCGACGGTGGCCGGGTCAAACCCGCCACAAGGCTTGAGGTCGGGCAAAGCGTGCGTGTGCCACCCATGCCGGATGTCGCGGCCCCCGTATCGCATACACGCCCCAAGGTCAGCGACGCGGATGCCGAAATGATGCGCCGCGCCGTGATCTTTCGCGACGATCACCTGATCGCCCTGAACAAGCCGGCCGGTCTGCCCTCGCAGGGCGGATCGAAACAGACGCGGCATGTCGACGGCCTTGCCGAGGCTTTGAAATTCGGGTTCGAGGAAAAGCCGCGCCTGGTGCACCGTCTCGACAAGGACACCTCGGGGATCTTGCTTCTGGCGCGCACAAGGCAGGCTGCACAGGCGCTGACCCACGCGTTCAGGGCCAAGGAAACGCGCAAGATCTATTGGGCCGCCGTTGCCGGCGTCCCGCATCCGCGCATGGGAACGATCCGGTTCGGCCTGGTGAAGGCCCCCGGGCACGGTCATGCGGGCGAGGGCGAGAAGATGCTGACGTTGCACCCCAACGAGGTGGACGCAACCGAAGGCGCAAAGCGTGCCGTGACCGACTACGCGACCTTGTCGGCGCTGGGCACGCGTACGGCGTGGATGGCGCTTGTTCCCATCACCGGGCGCACCCACCAGTTGCGCGCGCACATGGCCGCGATCGGTCACCCCATTATCGGTGACGGAAAATATGGTGGATCCGGGCAAGAAAACCTGGGCGACGGCTGGGGCGCGCAGCTGGGCGGCGAGATCAGCCGGAAGTTGCACCTTCATGCGCGGTCGCTTGGCCTGACCCATCCGATCACCGGCGCGCGGCTCAATCTGACCGCCCCTTTGCCGGATCACATGGCCAGCACGTGGAAATCGCTGGAATGGCACGCCGCCGATGTGCCCGCCGATCCGTTCGAGGACCTGGAATGACACCCAAACTGGTGATCTTCGATGTCGACGGCACATTGATCGACAGCCAGGCGCATATCACCGCGTCGATGGACGCGGCATTTGCCGCCAACGGCATGGTGCCACCCACACGCGAACAGACATTGTCCATTGTTGGCCTGTCTCTGCCTGTCGCGATGGCGAGGCTCGCGCCCGACCATGCGGAAAAGACCGACGCGCTTGTCGCGTCCTACAAGGAAGCCTTCGCAACGCTTCGCATGCAGGGGGATGGTGTCGCCTTGTCGCCGATGTTTCCCGGAGCGCTGGAGGTTTTGCACCAGTTGCATGCCAGCCCGGACATCTTGCTGGCCATAGCCACCGGGAAATCCCGGCGGGGTCTGGACCACCTGTTGGACTTGCACGGTCTGGCACGGCTGTTCCATTCGGTGCAGGTGGCCGACGATCATCCATCCAAACCGCATCCGTCCATGGTCGAGGCCTGCCTGCGCGAAACCGGGGTCGAGGGACGCAACGCCGTGATCCTTGGTGATACGACTTATGACATCGAAATGGGCCTGTCCGGCGGCATTCATGCCATAGGCGTGGCGTGGGGTTATCATCCGGCCGAGACGTTGACCACGGCCGGTGCTTCTACGGTGCTGACCCGGTTTGACGCATTGCCCCCGGTGCTTGATCGCATATTTGGCCAGTCATGACCGAGTGGAAGGCCAAACGTTTCTGGAAAACGGCCAGCGTTGCCGAAGCCGATGGCGGCTATGGCATCATGCTGGATGCCCGTAGCCTCAAGACACCCGGCAAGAAATCCCTGATCCTTCCGACGCGCCGGATGGCCGAGGCCATTGCTGTTGAATGGAACGCGCAGGGTGAAGATATCCAGCCCCTGACCATGCCGGTCACCCGTGCCGCCAATTCCGCCATTGAAAGGGTCGCGCCCCAAAAGACCGAGGTCGCCAATATGCTTGCGGCTTATGCGGAGACCGATCTGCTGAGTCACCGCGCAACCGATCCGGTTTCATTGCAAGAACGCCAGGCGCAAGCCTGGGATCCCCTGTTGGATTGGGCTGCCGAAACCTATGGCGCACGTCTTTACGTGATCGAGGGGATTATTGCCGTCAAACAGCCCCCCGAGAGTCTAAAGGCGCTTTCGTATCTATTACACTCTTTCGATAGTTTTCATTTGACGGCTTTGCACGATCTGGTGGCGATGTCGGGGTCCTTGATATTGGGCCTGGCGGTCAGCCAGGGCAGGCTTGACCCAGATGAAGCATGGCGGATCAGCCGAATCGATGAGGAATGGCAGATCGAGCAATGGGGCCGGGATGAAGAAGCCGACGCAAACGCTTCTCTGAAACGTGATCAATTCTTGCAGGCACATCAGTTTTGGCGTCTTGCGACCTTATTTTGATCATTTGCCGCCCATTCAGCAGTAGGCTGTGCAAAAATAATGTGCCAAAGCTTAACAAGGCAGCAAAATTCCAGTACTAACGTCTGGTCAACGGGTCTTCGGGCGCTTGACGTGGTATAACAGTATTGGCCATAACGCCCCCGTTGAGTGGCGAGGACAGCTGACCAACATAACGAACTGCCTTCTGGCGCGGAAAGACAAAGCTATAAAGCAAAGCCGCGTTGGGCAGTCCATCAGAAGAGGTAAAAATGAACAAATCCGTATTTATCGGCACACTCGCAGCAGCAGGTGTTGTCGCAAGTCTCGCTTCGGCCCAAACACTGGCCGATGTGCAAGAACGCGGCATTCTGAACTGTGGTGTGAATACCGGCCTGACCGGCTTTGCCGCGCCTGACGCGAACGGCGAGTGGGCAGGCTTTGACGTCAGCTTTTGCCGCGCTGTTGCAGCGGCAGTTCTGGGCGACGCAACCGCGATCAATTTCGTCCCGCTCACGGGCCAGACGCGTTTCACCGCGTTGGCAGCGGGCCAGATCGATGTGCTGTCGCGGAACACCACATGGACGTTCACTCGTGACGTCGACCTGGCGTTCGAATTCGTCGGCGTGAACTATTACGACGGTCAGGGATTTATCGCTCCGCGTGAGCTTGGCGTGTCTTCCGCAATGGAACTCGATGGCGCAACCATCTGCATTCAGACCGGCACCACGACCGAACTGAACCTTGCTGATTTCTTCGCGTCGAACGAGATGAGCTACGAGCCCGTGCCGATCGAGACCAACGCAGAAGCCCTGCAACAGCTGCTGGCTGGGTCTTGCGACGTCTATACCACGGATGCGTCCGGTTTGGCCGCAAGCCGTGCAACCTTCGAAAATGCATCCGAATGGGTCATCTTGCCCGACATCATCTCCAAAGAACCGCTGGGCCCGCTTGTTCGCCACGGCGACAACGAATGGGGTGATATCGTTCGCTGGACGCTGAACGCGCTGATCTCGGCCGAAGAACTGGACATCACCTCGGCCAACATCTCGGAACTGTCCGCCGGAACCGATAACCCCGAGATCAACCGTATCCTTGGTACCGAAGGCGATCTGGGCGCAATGCTCGGCCTCGACGCTGAATGGGCGGTTCGCGCCATTTCGGCCGGTGGCAACTACGGCGAGATCTTTGAAGGCAACATCGGCGAAGCAACGCCGATCGGTCTGGCCCGTGGCCTGAACGCCCAGTGGACGGACGGTGGTCTGCTCTACTCGCCGCCGTTCCGGTAATATACGAAACGATCCAAGGGCGCAGACCATTGTCTGCGCCCTTGTACCGTCTCCATTACAGTCATCCAGTACAAGTTTTTGGCCTGCCCCGATGCGGGCGGAGCATGATGGCTTGCATCGTTAGCATCGTCAGGGGCATGACATGTCGACCATTTCGGACCCTCCCGTTCCAAGTTTCCGGCTGAGCCAGCTGATCTACGACACGCGCTACCGGTCGCTCACGATCCAGGTCGTGGCGTTCATCCTTATCATGTCCGGTCTAGTCTGGTTGGCGAACAACACGGTTCAAAACCTCGCGGCACTCGGCAAGGATTTTGATCTCAGTTTCTTGTCCAGCCGCGCCGGTTACGACATCAATCAGCGATTGGTCGAATATTCCAACGACTCGAGCCACGGGCGCGCCGCGTTTGTCGGCATCCTGAATACGTTGCTGGTTGCCTTTGTCGGCTGCATCCTGGCCACGATTATCGGTGTTGCCGTAGGCGTGTTGCGGCTATCGAACAATTGGCTCGTCGCGCGCATCATGGGCGTCTACGTCGAGATGTTCCGCAACATTCCAACGCTGCTGTGGATCCTTATTGTCTTTGCGATCATGACCGAAGCGATGCCGGCGCCCAACGCGTTCCGTGGAGATACGCCGACCGCTTCGATGCTGTTGGGCGACAGCGTTGCCATCACCAACCGGGGCGTCTACATCCCGGCCCCGATCTGGGGCGAAGGGTCACTGATGCTGATCGCCGTATTCGTCGCATCGCTGGTCGGTATCTTCGCGTTCCGCCGCTATGCCGGAAAACGCCAGGAAGCAACGGGTGACATCCTACCCGTGTTCTGGATTTCGCTGGGTCTTTTCGTGCTTCCCTCGCTGCTCGCCTATTTCATCCTCGGGCGTCCGGTGACACTCGACTACCCTGAACTGCGCGGTTTCAACTTTCAGGGTGGTACCCATTTGCGGAACTCCTTCATCGGACTGACGCTGGCGCTTGCGCTGTATACCAGCGCCTTTATCGCGGAAAACGTCCGGGCCGGTATCCTAGCCATTTCGAAGGGCCAGACAGAGGCCGCGTTTGCGCTTGGGCTGCGACCGAACCGGACGATGAATCTTGTGATCTTGCCACAGGCGTTGCGGGTCATCATTCCGCCGCTGATCTCGCAGTATCTGAACCTGACCAAGAATTCGTCGCTGGCGATCGCGGTCGGATACATGGATGTTCGGTCGACCCTCGGGGGGATCACGATCAACCAGACGGGCCGCGAGTTGGAAGGGATGCTTTTGCTGGGGCTGTTCTATCTGGTGACGTCGCTGGTGATCTCGAGTTCGATAAACCTCTATAATAAATCTGTGTCCCTGAAGGAGCGTTGAGATGAACGATACGCAAACGGGAACCGTCGAGAACCCGGCCTACGTACGGGCTGAAATGATACCGGAACAGGCGCCACCTGCCACACAGGTGGGTGTGATCAAATGGCTGCGGGAAAACCTGTTTTCCTCATGGGCGAACACCCTGCTGACCATTGTGTCGGTCTACGTGGTGTATTGGATCATCGGCCACATCTTTGGCTGGACGTTCTTTGGCATCTGGGATGCCGGTTCGTTATCGGAATGCCGCGCGATCCGTGACGAGCGGTATGGCGAAGGGGCAAGCGTCGCATGTTGGGCCGTTATTGCGGATCGTTGGGATCAGTTGATGTTCGGGTTCTACCCGTCTGAGTTGTATTGGCGGCCAGTACTGGCCATGGTCCTGTTCCTCGTGGCGATCGCGCCGGTCCTTTACGACAACCTGCCGCGCAAAATGTTGTTCTTCACGGTTGTGTCGCCATTCTTGCTGGTCTGGATCCTTTGGGGTGGCAGTATCTGGGGACCCGTGTGCGTTGCGCTAGGGTTTGTCCTGGGGTGGGCGGTGCTCAGCTATGGCACTGCGTTGATCGGCCGTCTGGGGGCGACCATCGCCGCTATCTTGGTGCCGATCCTGTACTGGCTGTTCGCAGCAGGCCCGATTTCGGCGGCGCTTGGGTCGGTTGCACCCATCGGGCTGGAGGCCATCTCGTCGGACGAATTCGGTGGGTTCTTGCTCGCTCTGGTCATCGGGATTTCATCTATCGTCTTGTCGCTGCCCCTTGGCATCGCACTGGCCCTCGGACGCCAATCGGACCTGTTCATCATCAACAAATCCAGCGTCATGTTCATCGAGGTGATCCGCGGTGTGCCTTTGATCGTGTGGCTGTTCACCGCGTCGCTCTTGCTGAACTACTTCCTGCCGCCAGGCACGAATTTCGACCTCATGCTGCGGGTGATCATCATGGTCACGCTGTTTGCCGCCGCCTACATCGCCGAAGTCATCCGTGGTGGTTTGGCTGCATTGCCGGCTGGACAGTACGAAGGCGCAGACAGTCTGGGCCTCGACTACTGGCAATCCATGCGGCTGATCGTTCTGCCACAAGCCTTGAAGATCTCCATTCCCGGTATCGTGTCCACCTTTATCGGGATCTTCAAGGACACGACGCTGGTGGTCTTCATCGGGTTGCTCGACCCGATCGGATTTACCAATGCGATACGTGCGTCCACCGACTGGAACGGTATCTATTGGGAACTTTTCATATTCATCGGGCTTTGCTTCTTCGTGGCCTGCTTCTCGATGAGCCAGTATTCGCAATATCTGGAGCGCAAGCTCCGGACAGACAACCGCTGAGGGAGTCCTGATCCATGGCTGACCTATCCACCAATCTGGTCGAACAACGGCAGATCGACCGATCGCAAATGAAGGTCTCTGACGAGATCGCCATCGAAATGCGCGACGTGAACAAGTGGTTCGGCACCTTTCACGTGCTGCGCGACATCAATCTGACCGTCAACCGTGGAGAACGCATCGTGATCTGCGGCCCGTCCGGGTCCGGTAAATCGACGCTGATCCGTTGCATCAATGCGCTGGAAGAACATCAGAGAGGCTCCATCACCGTCGATGGAACGCTGTTGTCCAATGACCTCAAGAACATTGACAAGATCCGGTCCGAGGTCGGGATGTGCTTTCAACAGTTCAACCTGTTTCCACATCTGACAATCCTCGAAAACTGCACCCTCGCGCCGATCTGGGTCCGCAAGACACCCAAGAAAGAGGCCGAGGAAACGGCGATGTACTTCCTCGAGAAGGTCAAGATCCCCGAGCAGGCCATGAAGTATCCCGGCCAGCTGTCGGGCGGTCAGCAGCAACGCGTGGCCATCGCCCGATCCCTTTGCATGCGTCCGCGGATCATGTTGTTCGATGAACCTACATCGGCGCTGGACCCCGAGATGATCAAGGAGGTTCTCGACACGATGATCCAGCTTGCCGAAGAAGGCATGACCATGATTTGCGTGACGCACGAGATGGGTTTTGCCCGTCAGGTCGCCAACCGAGTGATCTTCATGGATGTCGGCCAGATCGTCGAGCAGAACGAGCCGGAGGAGTTCTTTACGAACCCGAAATCCGATCGCACCAAACTGTTCCTCAGCCAGATCCTGGGTCACTGAGTACTCTGGGGCGGCGCAGGTCCTTGCCGTGCTGCCCCAAAGCCTTGCAAGGCTTTGACGAGACCTTTGCAAAGGTCTCGCGCAGGCCTTGAGGCGCTGCGCGGCCAAAAAGGCTTGCAAGCCTTTTTGCAAATCCCTTGAAAGGGATTTTCTGCGCCCTCAGACATCGTGGGGCGTGACAAAATCCACGACATCGCCCATCCCCCACGACACCTGATCCCATGTGTCGACGGCGAAGGCGCAGACCAGCGTCGCGCAGGTCGGGTAGTCTATGAAACGCCCATGGCTGGGGGGCATCGACACCAGGCGATACGCGGCCTCCGAGATGCCCGGATTGTGACCAACGATCATCACGGCAGACGCGTGTGCGGCCTGCAGAGTTGCAAGCAGTGTCGCGCCTTCAGCGTGATAGAGCTGGTCCAGGAACGTCACCGGCACCTCCCGCCCGAATTCCGCTGACAAGAGCATCCAGGTTTCTCGCGTGCGCGTTGCGGCAGACACCAGTGCCTGACCTGGCAGATGCCCCTGCGCGGCCAGCCATGCGCCGATGCGCGGCGCGTCCCGGCGTCCCCGGGCGTTCAGCGAACGATCGCGGTCTTGCAGCATCGGGTCGCCCCAGTCGCTTTTGGCGTGACGCGTCAGGATCAGCTTGAGGGGCATGGCGGAATATCCTTGGAAAGCGCGACATCACCGGCAACCGTGGTCACCGTAACCTTACATACCTTGGCACGCGGCAGGTTGAAACGCGCTGGGCGGTCGTGGCGTGCAAATTCGATCTGTCCCGAGATCAGTTGTCGGTTTTCAGGGCGACCCTCGATGAAACTGCGCCATGTGATATGCGCTTTGAGCGTCGGTTCGGCCATAGCTTTGGCTCAGCGGGCAAGCTCGCCGCGCGCGGCATCCGCGTTCGAGGCAATCGGACCCGGCCTTGGTACGGAGATGAGAGTGACAGGCATCGGTATCATATCCCTGTGGCGTCAGCGCGTTCACGGGGCAGGCTGTTTGGCAGGGGGCAGCGCAGTCGATACAAGGGGCGCTGGCCGCCGGGGCAGGCAAGGCGATATGGCTCTTCAGCGCGAGAGCCCCGCGGAATGAGACCATCAGCCCCGCCGTGTCATGAACCAGCAGGGAAACCGGGCTGGCACTTGTTCGCCCGGTTCTCTGGGCCCAGGTGATGAATGGCTGATAAGGCGGCCCACCAAAGGGAAAGATGGCCTTGCCGCCCAAATCGCACGCGAGCCGTCCGATGATGCGACGCGACCAACGATCGACAGGATCGGGTTTGCCATCGGCGAACTCGGGCTGGGCGGTGACATGTGCCCAATATCCCGGCTCGACGGGGCCGATCATCAGGAGGGTCCGGCATCCCGCAGGGGCTGTGTCATCCGGTCCCGGGTGAAAACCGCCCAGAATGCACAGGCGATGTGGGGCGAGGCGTGTGTCGATATCGTGATACTGGTTCATGCGCCTCTCGCCCGTGCCGCCATCTGCCCGCAGGCGGGAAAAGGGGCTCACACCCGGATCATGGATCCGGCGCCATGTTCGGTGAACAACTCCAACAACACGGCATTGGGCACGCGTCCGTCGACGATGGTACAGGCCCTGACCCCGTTGCGCACCGCCAGGACGGCGGTTTGGGTCTTGGGGATCATCCCGCCCGAGATGATGCCTCTGCGGGTCATTTCTTCCACCTCGTCGGCCTTCAGGGCAGTGACCAGTTCGCCCTTTTCGTTCTTCACGCCAGCCACGTTCGTCAGCAACAACAGGCGATCGGCCTGCAAGGCTGCCGCGATCGCGCCGGCCGCGGTGTCGCCGTTCACGTTGAACGTCTCGCCATTGCGGCCTGCGCCCAACGGGGCGATCACAGGGATGATGTCATCGGCAAACAGGTTGCGCAGGACGTTGGGGTTTACGTCGACCGGTTCCCCGACAAAGCCCAATTTCGGGTCCGCTGGATCGCAGATCATCAGGTTGGCATCCTTACCCGACAAACCGACCGCAGTGCCACCCTGACCCATGATGGCTTGCACGATCCGTTTGTTCACAAGACCCGACAGAACCATTTCCACCACTTCCACCGTGGCCTGATCGGTGACGCGCTTTCCATCCACGAATTCGGATTGAATGCCGAGCTTGTCCAGCATGTCATTGATCATCGGTCCGCCGCCATGAACCACGACCGGGTTCACGCCGACCTGCCTGAGCAGCACGATATCGCGGGCGAAACTGGCCATTGCCTCGTCATCGCCCATGGCGTTGCCGCCGAATTTCACCACGACAACGGCGTCATCATAGCGCTGCAGGTAGGGCAGGGCCTCGGAAAGGGTGCGGGCAGTGGCGATGTTGTCGCGGGTCATATCTCGGGTCTTCATGCTGGGCCTCACATGGCGATGACCCTGATTAAGCGACCCGCGCCCCCGTGTGAAGCGGTGCTATGGTATTTTGGGGAAAGGTGGCTGCGGATCCTTGGGCGCGACCGGACCCGCGCAGGTCAAACGATGCCGGCGATGATGCTGCGCAAGGTGGCGATGCCGTCGCCTTTTTCGGAAGAGGTCAGCACCAACTCCGGAAAGGCCGCCGGATGCTTGACCAATGCCGCGCGGGTGCGGGCCAGCGCCGTATCGCTGTCCTTGTCCTTTACCTTGTCGGATTTCGTCAGCACCACCTGGAAGGGGACCGCCGCGGTGTCGAGCAGGCTCATGATCTCTTCGTCCACGGCCTTCACACCATGTCGCCCGTCGATCAGCACGAAAGCCCGGCGCAAGGTCGCGCGGCCCTGAAGGTAGGATTTCAACAGCGCTTGCCATTTCTTGACGACGGCAACGGGTGCCTCGGCATAGCCGTAGCCGGGCAAATCGACGATGTAGTGGCTTTCGCCGAGCGTGAAGTAGTTGATTTCCTGTGTGCGCCCCGGCGTGTTGGACGCCCGCGCAAGTGCCTTTCGGCCTGTCAGCGCGTTGATCAGGGTGGATTTTCCGACATTGGATCGGCCGGCAAAACAAATCTCGGGTCGGTCGGCAGGCGGCAGGCCGTTCATGGCGACCACGCCCTTGAGGAACTCTGCGCCGCCGGCGAACAGCATGCGACCGGTCTCGCGGGTCGCGTCGTCGGGTTCGGGGGCAAGGGGAAAGGGCAGGGTGTTCATGCGAGGGCCACCTTTTCTCCGGTGCGTATGATCCCGCCGGTTCGGACCATGGCGTAAACGCCGAATTGCGTGTGACCCCAACCGTCCTGCAGCGCCGAAAGCGTATCGGCATCGCGGCGGCCGGTGGCCGGGTTGGCTTCGGTCGCGCGACAGCGGCCAATCGGTTCAATCACCTCGAGCACGGTATCCCCGAGCTTGAGGAATTTGCCGACGAGATCGAATTCTTCCCATGGGGCCAGGCCATCCAGCCACAGGTTCGCGCGGAACCGGCGGCGATCAAGATCCCGGCCGAGTTTTTGCGACAGAGCCCGCAAGGACGCGCAGTTCAGGATCGAGACCGAGGCGAAATTGGCATCTGCCATCCCGATCTCGGGGGATTTGACCAGGGCCGCTGCCGGGGGCCGTTCGGAAGGATAGATCGGTGCCAGCCATTCAAAAAGCGGTGCGGCGGCACCGGGCAAACCCGGTTCCACCGTCAGGTCCGGGCGATCGGGGTGTGACAACCGGATCGCATCGCCTGTGACGCGGGCCGTGATGGCCATCAGGGACGGCCCTTTTGCGCCTCGAAGGAAGTTGCGGCATGACCGCCAGCCATCGCCCGCCTGACCGCCGCTTTCCAGAACGGCCCAGGCGCGGTCCAGCGGCAAGGGGCGATCCGCTGTCAGCTCGACCTGGTCCAGCGGTTCCGCCCCGATGCCCTTGATCGGGTAGCGCCAGATCTGATCGAGCGTCCAGCTCATTTTCCGCCCGATTTGCCGCGATTGAAACTCGACCGGATATTGCCGAAGACGTCGGGTTTGTATCCCTGGGCCCGCATGATCAGGTACTGCTGGGTAAAGGTGATCGTGTTGTTGGCGATCCAGTAGACCAGAAGGCCCGAGGCAAAGCCGCCCAACATGAACATGAAGACCCAGGGCAGCCATGCAAAGATCGCGGCCTGTGTCGGATCGGTGGGGGCCGGGTTCAGTTTTTGCTGCAGCCACATCGAGATACCCAGGAAAATGGGCAGGATGCCGATGAAGATCAACGCCATCACCGAGGTCGGATCGGGTGCGTCCCACGGGCCGAGGCCGAAGAAGTTGTAGATCGAGGAACTGTCGGGTGCCGACAGGTCGTTGAGCCAGCCGAAGAAAGGCGCGTGGCGCAATTCCAGCGTGACGAAGATCACCTTGTACAGTGAGAAGAAGATCGGGATCTGGAGCAGGATCGGCAAACAGCCCGAGGCCGGGTTCACCTTTTCCTTCTTGTAAAGCTCCATCATCTCGCGCTGAAGTTTCTCGCGGTCATCGCCCACGCGTTCCTTCAGCTTTTCCATCTCGGGCTGCAATTCCTTCATCCTCGCCATGGAGGAGTAGGATTTGTAGGCCAGCGGGAACAAGATCGCCTTGACGATGATGGTGAGGGCGATGATGGCCAGGCCCATGTTGCCGATCAACAGGTTCAGGTTGTGCAGCAGCCAGAACATCGGTTTCGTCAGGAAATAGAACCAGCCCCAGTCGATCGAGTCGATGAAGCGGTCAATCTCGGGGCGTTCGGGATCCTGTTCGGTGCCGAACATCTGTGCCAGCCAACCGGGCTGGTTCTGATACGCGCGGATGGTTTCCCATTCCTTGGCTCCGGCAAACAGCTGCGTGGTGACTTCGGCGGTTTCTCCGGCGGCGATGGTCATCGCGGGCAGGCGGGCCTCGGTCTGGTAGATATCGGCGGCGACCACGTATTTCGTGACCGAGGTAAAGGGCTGATCCGCGCCCGGGATCAGCGTGGTCATCCAGTATTTGTCGGTGAACCCGATCCAGCCGTTGCTTTCGACCTCGATCACTTCGGCCGGGGCGCCTTCCCGTTCCACCCGGTCAAGGTCGGGAACGTCGTCATAGGCGATTTCATCAAGCTGACCATCGACTTTGCGCACAACGCCTTCATGCAAGATGAAGAAGTTCTGCAGGTCATCGGGCAACCCGTGGCGGGCGACGATCCCATAAGGGGCAAGACGTGCGTCCTGGGTGCCGGTGTTTTCGACGGATTGGGTGACCGTGAACATGAAGTTCTCGTCGATCGCGATGGTCCGGCGGAAGACCAGGCCATTGCCATTTTCCCAGATCAGCGTGACAGGGCTATCGGCGGTAAGGGTCTCGCCGCTTTCGACCTGCCATTCGGTGTTGGCGCCAGGGACATCGTCGAATTCCAGATCGCCGCCGGGTGCCCACCCGTACAGGGCATAATAGGGATCTTCGCTGCCGACGGGCGACAGCAGGCGCACGATGGGAGATCCGTCTTCCAGCGTTTCGAAATAATGGCGCAGCGACAGATCGTCGATCCGGCCCCCGATCAGCGAGATTGAGCCTTCGAGGTCGGGCGTGTCGATGGGCAGGCGGGCCGCCTCGCTGAGGGCCACCGCGGTCGCGGTATCCGCGTCCGGCGCAATCTCGTCGCCGCCCGTGGCCGCAGGAGGGGCCACCGCGATGCCGGTGTTCGCGGCCGTACCGTCCTCGACGATCGAAATCGCGTTGGGGTCCGTCGTCGGTTCCGGTGGAGGAAAGAGGACAAACCAGATGAGAATGACCAAAAAGCTCAGCCCCGTGGCCAGGATCAGGTTTCTGTTCTGATCGTCCATATCTGTCTGCATCCCGCATGTGATGTTTCCGGGCGGTTCAACAGTTCAAGGGGCAAAAGGTCAAGGGGCGAATTCCGCGCAGCGCCTGCCGCGCCGGGTTGCGGCGCGCGTGCCAAGACCGTGTTTGGCCGCCGATGGGCAGGCCGATCCAACGGTCAACCCACGCGCCGCCCTGCAGGGGGCAATTGTGCCAGTTTTTCGTTGTGCAGCGTGGCCCAGGCGATGGTTTCCTCCATCGGCATGGGCCGGGACAGGTGATATCCCTGCACGTGGTCACATCCCATTTGTGCCAGCATCCCCTGAACGCTGGCGGTCTCCACCCCTTCCGCCAGGGTTTCAACGCCCAGGTGACGGGCCATCGACAGGATGGCCGCGACCATGGCTTGCTGCTCGGGATCTTCGTCGAGGCCAAGAATGAACGAACGGTCTATCTTGATGCGGTTCACACCAAAGCGACGCACCGCGGACAACGATGCCTGGCCGATGCCGAAATCATCGAGATCCACGTTCATCCCATGGGCCCGCAAGGCGGAGATCGTGGTTATGACGGCGTCATCCGCGCCTTGTGCGGCGACGGTTTCAAGGATTTCGACCGTCAAACGTCCGGGGCGCAGGTCGAAACGGTCCACCTCCCATTTGACGCGGTCGGCCAATGCCGTGTTGCGCAGTTCGACCGCCGAAAAATTGACCGAGACCGAGGGCACGCGAAGCCCTGCCTTGTCCCAGACCTGAATGGCGGACAGTGCATCGTGCAATATCGCCTGCCCGAGGGCTTCCATCTTTCCGGCCTGGTCGATCGCGTCCAGAAAGCTGCCAGGGGTCAGCACCCCGCGCTGCGGATGATGCCAGCGGGCCAAGGCCTCGAACCCGCAGATCGTGCCAGTTCCGGTGGTGATCTGCGGTTGAAACCACGCACGGATTTCCCCGGCTGCCAAGGCGTCATCCACCTGCGACGTCAGGGCCGCACGGTCCCTGCGTTCCGTCAGAAGAGCTGGGGCAAAGGCGCGTTCGGCATTCGGGCCGTTGCGATGTGCCTCTGACAAAGCGGCTTCGGCCCCTGCCATGGTCGCCTCGGCGATATTGCCCGCGTTGCGGATCAGGTTCGTGTGACCGATGCTGACCGAAAGCCGGAGCGCAGCTCCGCCCACGGCGATCGGTTCTGATATGGCCGTGCGCAGGCGGGCAGCGATGGTCTCGCGGGTGCCAAGGCGTGCGGTGGGAACCGGGTGCAGGACAACGGCAAAGCGTGCATCGCCCAGTCGCGCGACCAGATCGTCATTGCGCAACGATGTGGAAAGCCGCTCAACACAACGAAGGGCAAGATCATGGGCGGTTTGCGTGCCCCATCGATCGACCAGCCCTTCCCAATCGTCGATTTGCAACAGGATGCAGGCGCTGTCATGCCCGGGGATCTGGGCCGTCCGGTCCAGCATGGCCATGATGGCGTCACGCCCGGCCAGCGTTCCGCGCACGCCGGCGGTCTGGCTGTAGTCGTGTATGGCCGTGGCCGCACCACGCCCCGGAACCCCCAACGCCTGAACCGCCAGCAAGAACGGCAACACGAATGCGGAAACCGTGATGACATCGCCAAGGTCGAGCCAGATTGCGGTCAGGGCGATGAGGGGAAACAGCGCCAGCACGTCGATCCGGCCAAGGACCTGCCGGATGCCATCGGTAATCCTTTTCCATAGGCTCGGGGATGCTTGCGCCATGTGGGGCCCTCAATGCCATGATGACGACCCGCGCATGGGTTCGCCTTCTTTGTCGGCTTAGGGGCGAAGGGCTGACACCTTCTTAACAGCTCAAGTTTTAGTTTTTCGGATTGTTCGGATCCGCGTTTCGCGAAAGTCCCGCGAAATCGAACAGCTCGGGATCCAGCAGGTGCGAGGGCCGCGCGTTCATCAGGGCCGAAAACATCTTGCCCCGCCGTCCGGGTGCGCGGGTTTCCCATTCGTCGAGCATGCGTTTTATGACCTGCCGCTGCAGACCATCCTGGCTACCGCAAAGGTCGCACGGGATGATCGGGTAATTCATCGCCCGTGAAAACGCCTCGCAATCTACCTCGGCCACGTGGGCCAGCGGGCGCAGAACGAACAGGTCGCCTTCGTCATTCAATAGCTTGGGCGGCATCGTTGCCAGCTTGCCGCCATGAAAGAGGTTCAGGAAGAAGGTCTCGAGAATATCGTCGCGGTGATGGCCAAGCACGACCGCCGAACATCCTTCCTCGCGCGCGATACGATACAGGTTGCCGCGCCGCAGACGCGAACACAGGGCGCAATAGGTCCGGCCCTGCGGAACCTTGTCCATGACGATGGAATAGGTGTCGGCATATTCGATGCGATGCGGCACGCCCATGCGTTCGAGGAAGTCCGGCAGAACCGTCGCCGGAAAGCCCGGCTGCCCCTGGTCGAGATTGCAGGCCAGGATATCCACCGGCAGCAGCCCGCGCCATTGCAGTTCGGTCAGGGCCGCCAGCAAGGTGTAGCTGTCCTTGCCGCCCGACAGGCACACCAGCCAGCGCTGGCGTGGCCCTTCGCGGTCGACCATGCCGTAACGGTCGATCGCCTCGCGGGTTTCGCGGATCAGACGTTTGCGGAGTTTGCGAAACTCGGTCGTCTTGGGCGCGCCGTGAAACAGCGGGTGAATGTCGTCAGCCTCGTCCGGGGTGGACGGCAAGTCATCGCGGTCGAGCATCGGGATCTCCTGTCACGCGGACCCGGCATAGGGCTGTCCGCGCCTGTGCGTCAAGCGTCACCGACACTGGCCAAGGCCATTGTGGCGCGGGTTGGTGCAGGTTGCGGGCGTTTGCGTGCGCTGCGCCGGATGGGCTGGCCGGGGCTTGTCCCGGCGTCATGGCGGGTTAGCTGTGGCGCAAGTGTTTGAAATGGGAAATGTCATGCGTTTTGTTCTGATCCTTGTCGCCATGCTTGGCCTGTCGGCCTGCGCCGGTGCCCCGTCGCTGGATCAGGAGCCGCTCAGCGATGCGGAGCTGAACCTGGAAGAGTTCTTTGCCGGTGACCTCACGGCCTACGGACAGTTTCAGGATGTCTTTGGCACCGTGCGCCGCCGCTTCGTGGTCGAAATCGAGGGCACATGGGATGGCGAAACCCTGCGCCTGGTAGAGGATTTCGTGTACGAGGACGGATCCACGGAGCAGCGGATCTGGACGCTTACCAAAACCGGCCCCGACACATGGCAGGGAACGGCCCCCGGCGTGATCGGAACCGCCACCGGCGAGGAACGTGGCGATACCTTCAACTGGCAATATACCATCGACCTGCCGGTGCCCGGCGGTGAAACCCTGCGCGTCAGCTTTGATGACTGGATGTGGCTGTTGTCCGAGGATCGTCTGTTGAACCGCGCCTACATGCGTCGGTTCGGGGTTCCCATCGGTGAGGTCATCATCACGTTCGAACGGCACTAGGTCGCGGTTTCGGTGCCGTCAGGCATTCCGCTGGCTAGTCGGGGACGTTGTCCACACCGGTGCCGCCCCAAGGGTGACACCGGGCAATGCGGCGCGCGGCCAGCCACGTGCCCTTGATCGCACCGTGCTTTTCCAGCGCCTCAAGCGCATAGGCGGAACAGGTGGGATGATACCGGCAATTGAACCCGACCCATGGGCTGAAAACCAGCCTGTAGGCCCGGACCGGCAGCGACACGAGATAGGCAAATGGGGTCATCGGTGCAGTTTATCCAAGGCGCGGCGGAAATCCGAACACAATTGATCGAAGGGCAGGCTTGCCGTGGCGTCCTTGCGCCCGATCAGCACGTAATCCCACCCCGGCCGACCGGCCAGTGGCAGAACGGTGCGCGCAACCTCGCGCAGGCGGCGTTTGGCGCGGTTGCGCGCCACGGCATTGCCGACCTTCTTGGAGCAGGTGAACCCCACCCGGATCGGCGTCTGGGCCACTTCGTCGTCGCCGCGCCGCCGCGCCTGTACGACAAACGCGGTCATCGGCTGCCGTTGCGCCCGGGCCGCGCGCAGAAAATCGGCGCGTTTGGTCAAAACAGAAAAAGCCCCCGGTGAGGCGGTGCTCTCCGGAGGCGTGTCAGAGGCCATGGTATCGGCCCCGGTCATAGCCAAGATCAGGCGCTGAGCGACTTCCGACCGCGAGCGCGGCGGGCGTTCAGGATTTTGCGGCCGGCTTTGGTGGCCATGCGCGCGCGGAAACCGTGGCGCCGCTTGCGCACGAGGTTCGAAGGCTGAAAGGTCCGCTTGGACATGGTAGGTGCTCCGTCTGACTTGCGGACCGGTTCGCGCTGCACGCGCGTCAACGGTCCTGAAGAATCTCCGATGAAGCCCGGGCAATACGGAAACGGGCCGATGCTGTCAATCATCCCGCGCCCAGGTCTGCCGATTTTCCTGCAGATTTGCGGGCGTCGTGGAAAATCCGGCCCATGCCGACACCTTCGACCCTTGGATTGAAACAAGCCCGCGCCGATTATTACGGTTCGGCCGTCTTGCCGTCACGAAATCCGCCATTCCCGTCACGGCGCATCAAGCACCCGTGAACACCGGTATCATGCCCGGCCAAGATGGCGCATCTACTTGCCAACCAGACAGGAAAGATGCAGCCATGACGGACGCCGTGACCCAGATCGAAAAATCCCCCTCGGGCCGTTATGTCCCCATTCTCGCCATTGCCGCCGGGGCGGGCATCGGATGGTGGTTGTTTCGCGATTACCTCAGTTTCCAGGCGCTGGCCGACAATCGCGAGGCCTTGATCGCGTTTCGTGATGCGAATTACCTGCTTACCGTCGCGGGTTTCATCGGCATCTATGCCGCCATCGTCGCGTTTTCGCTGCCCGGGGCCACGATTGCCACGCTGACAGGCGGCTTCTTGTTCGCGACCTTCCCGGGCGCCCTGTTCAACATCACCGCGGCAACGATCGGGGCGACGGCGATCTTCCTCGCTGCACAGTCGAGTTTTGGCGAGCGGCTTGGCCAGCGGCTGGAAGGGTCCGAAGGTATCGTGAAAAAGCTGAAGGACGGGATCGACGAAAACCAGTGGTCGATGCTGTTCTTGATGCGGCTCTTGCCGGTGGTGCCGTTCTTCGTGGCCAACCTCGTGCCGGCATTTCTGGACGTTCCGCTGCGCCGCTACGTGATTTCGACCTTTTTCGGGATCATGCCGGGCGCGGTGGTCTATACCTCTGTCGGCGCGGGCCTGGGGGAGGTCTTTGCCCGTGGCGAAACGCCCGACCTGGGCATCATTTTCGAACCACAGATCCTGTTGCCGATCCTCGGGTTGTCCGCGCTGGCCCTGCTGCCCGTGGTCGTCAAGGCCGTCCGCGGCAAGAAAAACCTTTAGGACAGATCACCACCGTCCCCTACCCAGTTCCCGAACAAGGCCTTTGCTCATGACCCGTATCGACACCGACATCTGCATTATCGGCGCAGGCTCAGGCGGTCTGTCGGTTGCGGCGGGCGCCGTGCAGATGGGCGCGCGCGTGGTGCTGCTGGAAGGGCACAAGATGGGCGGCGATTGCCTGAATTACGGCTGTGTGCCGTCCAAGGCGTTGCTGGCCGCCGGGCATAAGGCCCATGACACGGCGCAGGCCGCCTTTGGCGTCGCCGGTCACGCGCCTGCGCCCGATTTCGCGGCCGCCAAGGATCACGTCCAGGCGGTGATCGACGAAATCGCACCCGTCGACAGCCAGGACCGGTTCGAGGGGCTGGGGGTGCATGTGATCCGCGAGTTCGGCACATTCATCTCGGAAACCGAGGTACAGGCCGGAGATACCATCGTCACGGCGCGCCGGTTTGTCATCGCCACAGGCTCGCGCCCCTTCGTGCCGCCCATCCCGGGCCTGGCCGAGACCCCGCACCACACGAATGAGACCATCTTTGGTCTACGCCAAAGGCCCGATCACCTGATCATCATCGGGGGTGGGCCCATCGGCATGGAAATGGCCCAGGCCCATCGCCGTCTGGGCTGCAGGGTCACCGTGCTGGAAGGCGCCAAGGCGCTGGGCAAGGACGACCCCGAGGCCGCCGCCCTGGTGCTGGAAAAACTGCGCGGCGAAGGCATCGACATCGTGGAAGGCGCCACGGCCGCCCGGATTTCGGGGGCCGAGGGTGCCATCACGGTCACGACCGAGGATGGCCAGCGCGTCGAGGGCAGCCATCTTCTGATCGCCGTGGGCCGGGCTGTGAACGTGGAAAACCTTGGCCTGGAAAAGGCGCATGTCGATTATGACCGTCGCGGCGTGACGGTCGACGCCGGTCTCAGGTCCACCAACAAACGGGTCTACGCCGTGGGCGACAGCGCCGGAGGGCTGCAGTTCACCCATGTGGCAGGCTACCACGCGGGCGTCATCATCCGCCCGATGCTGTTCGGCCTGCCGGCCAAGGCGCGCACCGATCACGTTCCCTGGGCCACCTATACCGATCCCGAACTCGCCCAGGTCGGCCTGACCGAGGCGCAGGCGAGGGAAAAGCATGGCAGCGGCAATGTCTTTGTGGCGCGCGCGGATTTCCATCACAATGATCGGGCCATTGCGACAGGGCAGACCGAAGGGTTCGCCAAGGTCATGGTGGTGAAAGGCAGGCCTGTCGGGGCCACGATTGTGGGGCCGCAGGCGGGCGAATTGATCCAGATCTGGTCGCTTGCCATCGCCAACGGCCTGAAGATGAGCGCGGTCGCCAACATGATCGCGCCCTATCCGACACTGGGAGAGATTAACAAACGCGCCGCGGGTGCCTATTTCTCTCCAAAGCTGTTCGATAGCGCTATGGTCAAACGGGTGGTCCGGTTTGTTCAGCGCTACCTTTAGAACGATGCGGGCAAGAGGAACGGGGCAAAGGGCTTGGTGAATTCGCTTTCGGGACGATTTCTGATCCTGACCATCATCTTCGTGATGCTGGCCGAGATCTTCATATTCGTGCCGTCCATCGCACGGTTTCGGGAAGATTACCTGCTGGCGCGCCTCGAACGGGCGCAGATTGCGTCGCTCGCTCTCCTGGCGGCGGATGGAATGATCGATGACGAGCTGGAAGCCGAGCTCTTGCAGAATGCCGAGGTCCTCAACGTCGTCTTGCGCCGGGATGCGATCCGGCAGCTGATCTTGTCGACCGAAGGCATTCCGGCGATCTCGGGCAGCTACGATTTGCGCGATCCATCCCCATGGACGCTGATCATGGATGCGATGGCCCGGTTGATGACCGTCGAAGATCAGACCATCCGGGTGATCGGCGAACCCGTACGAGAGGCGGGTTTGTTGATCGAGGTGACGATGCACACCGCCCCCCTTCGCATGTCGATGATCGATTACGGGCTGCGCATTCTTTGGCTTTCGGCGGTCATTTCCATCTTTACGGCGATCCTTTTGTTCGTCGCGGTGCGGCGGCTGATGGTGACGCCCATCAAACGGGTCGTGCAAAACATGGTGGCCTATGCAGAGGCCCCGCAAGATGCGTCACGGGTGATCGTGCCGCGTGGCAACGTGCGGGAATTGCGCGACGCAGAAGAGGCGCTGGAATCGTTGCAAACGCAGTTGACCAGTGCCCTGAAACAGCGTGAGCGACTGGCCCAGTTGGGCGAGGCCGTCGCCAAGATCAGTCATGACCTGCGCAACATGCTGTCGGTTGCCACCCTGGTGGCGGACAGGTTGGAGACCAGCGAAGACCCTACCGTCAAACGGATTGCGCCCAAGCTGATCGGCTCGCTCAATCGAGCCATCAATCTGACCGAGGCAACGCTCGCCTTCGGCCGCGCCGAGGAACCTGCACCGAAGCTGGACAGGATCAACCTGTGCGCGCTGGTCGAAGACGTGATCGAGAACGACCGCTTGTCGTTGGGCGCGGATGAAGCTGCAATCACCTATACCTGTTCGGTGCCCGCCGATGTGATGGTGCGCGCAGACTCCGAGCAACTGCACCGAGTGTTGTCAAACCTCGTGCGCAACGCGCGTCAGGCCATCGGCGCAACCGGTCAGACCGGTCAGATCACCATCGAGGGCCGCGAATCCGACGAAGGGTGGTGCATCCAGGTCTCTGACACCGGGCCGGGTTTGCCGAAAAAGGCGCTGGACCATCTGTTCAAGCCATTTCACGGCGGCGCGCGCAAGGGTGGCTCGGGCCTTGGTCTTGCCATCTGTGCCGAGTTGATACGCGGCCATGGTGGCCGGTTGGAGCTGGCGCACTCGGGGCCGGAGGGCACTACCTTCGCCGTCTTCCTGCCGTTGGGCATGGCCAAGTAATTCCCGCCGGATTCCCCCTTGCGCTGCACTTTCCCGGCGGTTAAACCCCGGCGGCACGCGCTGGTAGCTCAGTTGGATAGAGTACTTGACTACGAATCAAGGGGTCGGGGGTTCGAATCCTCCCCAGCGCGCCACTTCCCCGACATAGCAGTCCCGTAGGCGACGTCCGGAATCCGCGACGGCGTCATTGCCGTCGCGATGACGCGAAGCCGTCTGCCGGGTTGTTTTCCCGATCAATCCGGCCGGGTGAGTTTCGCCACGAGACGGCGCGTGGCCGGCGCCACGACCAATACCGCCGGAAAGGCGATGATCCAGGCGTTCACCCATGCCGAAAGCCACATCATCGCGAATCCCTCGGTCAGACCGACAGCCCGGCCTGTCGCGATTCCCGATACCAGGAACGACATCATGCCCGATAAGATCAGGCCAAAGACGATATGGGCGTAGCGGGCTGGTATCATGAGACTGTCGCCTGAATTTCAAGATTTATTTTTCAAGCGGATGGACGATATCGTCGTCAATTGCCAGCAGAATCAACGTTATCCATCGCAGTCAACTGTAAACTTTTATTGACAGATTGCCCGGTATGCGGTGGGATGCCATAGGGGCCATGCGATTTGTGGGCCATGAGAGGGCAGGAAAGCTCCAAGCACTGCCGGGGACACAGCGACCATGATCAACCGCCACATCGAAAATGAACAACCGTCGGGACCGCGCCTGGTGCGGGACTCGGCAGGATTTTCCGAATTGGCGAAAGTCGCGTTGGCAAAGATCAACGCTGAAAGGGTGCAGATGGAAGCGTCGGGTTCCGCGAATGGCCGTTTTGACAACCCCTGCGCGGCCGCACTTGCCTATGCGCTGTGCGACCGGGACGATGGAGCGGCGTCGGCCATTGTCGATGATGTCCTGGGCGCAGGCGTTTCGGTCAAGGATGTGTGCCTTGGATATCTCGCACCTGCCGCACGCCATCTGGGCGAACTGTGGATGCGTGACATGCTGCCTTTCAGCGAGGTGACACTTGCGACAGGGCATATCCAATCGATCCTTCATCGCTTGCCCGCCAGCAGGGCGCCACAGCTATGCCTTTCAGATAACGGCGCAATTTTTGCGGCCGTGCCGGGCGAGACGCATACATTGGGTGTCGTGATGGCGGCCGACCTGTTTCGCAGGAAAGAATGGGACGTCAGTCTTTTGCTGAACCTGACCCATGATGCTCTTGTCGGTCGAATTGCCAGCGACGACCGCCCCCTGATCGGGTTGAGCTGTTCGGGCCAACACAGCCTTCCGGCACTGAAAAGCCTGGTTGAGGCCATCGTGCGCGTGCGCCCGGATGCGGATATCATTGTCAGCGGTCAGATCGCGCATGATGCAGATGCCGTCGCATCACTCGGGCCAGTCGTCACCGTTGTGACCGACTCAGACGAGGCCGAGGTTGAAATGGCCCGTATCATGTCCGACAGGCGGGAGCGGAATTCCGACGGGGCGGCCGAACGCGCAGGCCGGCGGCGCGCCAGTTCGGCAGCGTAACGAACGGTCGGATTCGGCCCGGCCAGAGTGTAAACCTGTCTTGACATGTGCGGTGGCGGCCCGGCCGGGGTCGTTTGATGCCATTCCGGATTCCACGCAGCACCAAGCCTTCCGTGCCCCGGTGCCCGCGTCACGCGGTCAGAAGGGTTCGAGCCATGGCCGCAGCGTCAGTTCAGATGACCAGGTTGATCGGGGCTGGTCGATCAGGTGCAGATAGGCCGTGGCGATCTCATCCGGGTTCAGCATCTGGTCATCGCCTGGGTCTTGTCGGCCCGGCCGGTCAGGATTGGCGATGCCACCGTCGATATTCACCCAGGCGACATGCACGCCCAACGGGTGCAATTCACGCGACATGGACTGCGCCAGACCGCGCTGCGCGAACTTTCCCATGGCGAACGCGGCTGACCCGGGAAAGCCCTTTATGCCGGCAGAGGCGCCGGTGAACACGATCGTGCCGCCGCGCGGGTCGGCGGCCAGCATCGCCCTGGCCGCGGCCTGCCCCATCAGGAAGGCCCCGAACGCCGTTACCTCGACCGCGCGGCGCACGGTTTCCGGGTCGAGCTCGGTAATCGGACCGCGTACACGGGCGGACGGGTTGTAGATGGCCACGCGCGGCACGTCAGGCAGATTGTCAAACAGGGCGGCCATGGCGGCGGGATCGCTGCCATCCATGTCGACCAGTCGCGCCCCGGTCGCGGCAGCCAGGTCCGCCAGTTTGCCGGTGTCGCGGGCAGCAAGCGTCAGCCCGTGACCTCGTGCGGCAAGTGCGCGCGCCAGAGATGCCGAAAGGCCCGATCCGGCCCCCACGATCACCGCGTGCCCCGGACCGCTCACAGCGCCAGCTCTCGCACCGGGATGATCTTGAAGAACGCGCCGGACGACCAGACGCCGAACCAGTCCTCGCCGTCCACGAAATGGCTCTCGCCCAGATCGACCAGCCGGTAGAAACTCTTTCGGTCGATCAGCGCCTCCAGCCCCGCGCGCACATGCACGTAGGGCGACGGTTCGCCGGTCTCGTCGCGCTCGACGCGGATCGGATTGTCAGGTCCGGCGACCACACTGTCCCCCACATTTGTGGTGAATGTGACGATCTGCGCCTGGCCGTCACCCGTTGCCGCGAAATCCTGAGCCACGAAGGGCGCGTCCTGAACCCGGATGCCGACCTTTTCCACCGGAGTGACAAGATAGAACTTGCCATCCTCCAGCTTGAGAATCGTCGAAAAGAGCCGCACCAGCGGGGCACGCCCAATGGGTGTGCCTTCGTAAAACCACGTCCCGTCACGGCGGATTTCCATATCGAGATCGCCGCAAAAGGGTGGGTTCCACAGATGCACAGGCGGAAGTTTGCCCGTTTTCTGCGCATCCTTGGCGGCTTGCATCAGTTTGTCGGTGTTTGGGGTCACGATGTTTTGTCCCGAAGCTTCTTTTGCCATTTGAGGTCGGCGGAATAGGTCTGTTACCTGTAGACAACATAATCATAAGCCGGAGCATTGCCATGTCTGACCCTGACGCCCTTGTGGCCGAGATCGAAGCCCTTGGCGGAAAACTTGGGTTGGCGAAGACGTCGATCGCCACCAGGATCATCGGCCAGCACGATGTGGTGGACCTGTCCCTGGCGGCGATGCTGTCTGGGGGGCACGCGCTTTTGATGGGTCTTCCCGGTCTTGGAAAGACGTTGCTGGTCGATACCCTGTCCACGGTGATGGGCCTTTCAGCCAACCGGGTGCAGTTTACGCCCGACCTCATGCCGGCCGATATCCTGGGCTCCGAGGTTCTGGAAACCGCACAAGATGGAAGCCGGAATTTCCGCTTCATCGAGGGCCCGATCTTTTGCCAGCTTCTGATGGCCGATGAGATCAACCGCGCCAGCCCGCGCACGCAATCGGCGTTGTTGCAGGCCATGCAGGAACGCGAGGTCACGATCGCGGGCGAACATCGCCCCTTGCCCGCGCCGTTCCATGTGCTGGCCACGCAGAACCCGATCGAGCAAGAAGGCACCTACCCCTTGCCCGAAGCGCAGCTGGACCGCTTCTTGGTAAAGATCGATGTGGAATACCCCGACCGCGACACCGAACGCGGTATTCTTCTGGCCACGACCGGCACCCAGCAGGCCAAGGCCAGCCCGGTCTTCACCCCTGCGGAGCTGATCGCCGCGCAGAAGGTCGTGCGCCAGATGCCTGTCGGCGAGGCGGTGGTCGAACTGATCCTCGATCTGGTGCGCGCCTGCCGCCCCGACGGCGATGATGCGCCCGAGATCGTGAAAAACACCGTCGCATGGGGCCCCGGCCCGCGCGCCGCACAAGCCCTGATGCTGACGGTGCGCGCGCGCGCGTTGCTGGATGGGCGGCTTGCGCCTTCGCCCGAAGATGTGGCCGCACTGGCCCGCCCGGTTCTCAGCCACCGGATGGCGCTCAGCTTTGCGGCGCGCGCCGAAGGGGCGGTGCTCGAACATGTCATCGACGAGGTTGCCGCCCGCGTGACCCGGATCGAGGCCGCGGCTTGACCGACAACGCCCTTCATACCCCTGATACCCTGCGCTCCCGCTCCGAGGCGGTGGCGGGGGTGTTGCCGGCGCTGATGGCCGATGCGCAGCATCTGGCGGCAACCGTGTTGCTGGGCGTGCACGGTCGCAAACGCGCGGGTACGGGCGACGAGTTCTGGCAATACCGCCCGGCGCAGGCAGGCGACAGCTATCGCTGGATCGACTGGCGTCGTTCGGCCCGGTCTGATGGGCATTTCATCCGGCAGACCGAATGGCAGGCGGCGCAATCGGTGATGTTGGGCGTCGATGATGCGGCCTCCATGACCTTTACCGGCCACAAGAGCCGCCCGTCGAAACTGCGCCGGGCGCAAACGCTTGCGATGGCGATGGCCATTCTGGCCGTGCGCGGCGGCGAACGGGTGGGCCTGACCCACCTGCCAGAGCCACCCCGCGGCGGGCAGGCGCAACTTGTGCGCATGGCCGCGGCCCTGATGGATGGGCATGAGGCAGGGGATTATGGCGCGCCCAAACCGCAGGTGATGCCCGCCGGCAGCCGTGCGGTATTCTTTTCGGACTACCTTGGTGATCCCGCGGCCATCGAACAGGTTCTGGGCCGCGCGGCGGATCGCGGTGTCAAAGGTGCCCTGGTTCAGGTTCTGGACCCCGATGAAGAGGCATTTCCCTATGATGGGCGCACGGTGTTCGAATCCATGACCGGGGCCATCCGTTTCGAGACCTTGAAGGCCCGGAACCTGCGGGAGGAATATCTGGCGCGGCTTGCCGAACGCAAGGATCGCCTGCGCGCTGTTTGCCGCCGAACAGGCTGGCGGTATCACCTGCATCACACCGACAAACCGGCCGAGCCGACGGTGTTGTGGATCTACCAGACGCTTGAAAAGGATCGCGGCGCATGATCGGCAACCTGGCTTTTGCAGCGCCGCTCTTGTTGCTTGCGCTGATTGCGCTGCCGGTCTTGTGGTGGCTGTTGCGCGCGGTGCCGCCCGCGCCGATCCGCCGCCGGTTTCCCGGTGTTGCGCTGCTGCTGGGCCTCAAGGATGACGACAGCCAGACCGACAAGACACCGTGGTGGCTGCTTTTGTTGCGCATGGCCGCGTTGGCGGCGGCCATCATCGGCTTTGCCGGCCCGGTCCTGAACCCGCAGACCGAACGCACGGGCGACGGGCCGTTGCTGATCGTGATGGACAGTTCATGGGCCTCTGCGCGGGATTGGTCGGACAGGCTGGATCGTGTCGGCCTGCTCCTTGACGAGGCATCGCGCGCGGGGCGCACCGTGGCGATCGTGCAATTGACGGATCTTCCGCCGGGCGATGTGCCGCTGCAATCCGCGGCGGCCTGGTCGGCGCGCGCGCAGTCGCTGATGCCGCAACCGTTTGCCCCCGATCTGGTCGCCGCCGCCGAATGGGCCGCCGGACTGGAGGGGCCGTTTGAAACCTTCTGGATCGCCGACGGGCTGGATCATCCGGGCCGCGACGACCTGGCGGCGGCCCTGCAGGGTCTTGGCCCGGTCTCGGCCTTTCAGGGTTCGCGCGACATTCTTGCGCTGTCTCCGCCGCGGTTCGAGGATGGCGAGGTCAGGATCGACCTGGCCCGCTTGGGTGAAACCGGCCCACCTGTGGCCGAGATCATTGCCCACGGGCTAGACCCGATCGGGATTCCGCGTGATCTGGCCCGGACGCAGGTGGAATTCGCACCCGGCGACACGACGGTCGAGGCGACGTTTGACCTGCCGCCGGAACTCAGGAACCGGATCACCCGGTTCGAGGTCGCGGGCCTGCGCAGCGCGGGGGGCGTGGCGCTGACCGATGACGCGTTGCAACGCCGCCAGGTGGCGCTGATCGCGGCGGGTGCCGATGACGAACAACAGGCGCTGTTGTCGCCGCTGCATTACCTGCGCCAGGCGCTCGATCCGACGGCTGACCTGATCGAGGGGGCCTTGGGCGACATGCTGCTTGCCAGCCCCGATGTGATCATTCTCGCCGATATCGCAACGCTCAGCGAAGATGAGGAAGCGGGGCTTGTGGCCTGGGTGGAAAACGGCGGCCTGCTGGTGCGTTTCGCGGGGCCGCGTCTGGCCGCGTCCGACACCGCGCGCGACGAGGCCGGTCCGCTGATGCCCGTGCGGCTGCGCGAAGGTGGACGCACCGTGGGCGGCGCCATGTCCTGGGGTGAGCCAAAGCAACTGCGTCCCTTCCCCGATACCTCGCCCTTCTTTGGTCTCGCAATCCCCGAGGATGTGCAGGTCGCGGCGCAGGTCATGGCGCAGCCCGACCCATCCTTGTCCGACCGGACGATCGCCTCTCTTACGGATGGCACGCCGCTGGTTACCCGGGCCGCTTTGGGGCAGGGCAGCGTCGTCTTGTTCCATGTCACGGCCAATGCGGAATGGTCGACCCTGCCCCTGTCGGGGCTGTTCGTGCAGATGCTTGAACGGCTGGCCATTTCCACGCGTCCCGTCGCACCCGACGCCGAAGATCTGGAAGGCATCACATGGACGCCCGAACAGGTGCTGGACGGGTTCGGCACGCTTCGCGATGCCGGCATCCGGCCCGGTGTCGATGGCATTGATCTGGCCACGGCACCCTTGTCATCCGCGCTGTTGCCCGGCCTGTATGCGGGCGGTGACAGGCGGATTGCGCGCAATGTGATCGCGACCGAAATGTCCTTGGTCGCCGCCGACTGGCCAGGTGATATCCCGGTTGAAGGCATGGAGGTGGTCCAGCCCACCGATCTGATGGCCGGCTTCCTGACGGGGGCGCTTGGTCTCTTGTTGCTCGACGCCATTGCCGCCCTCTGGCTGGCCGGGCGTCTGTCGGGCCTTGCGCGGGGTGCGGGTGCGGCGACCCTTGCCCTGGTGCTGACCCTGCCGCATGGGGCCGACGCGCAGTCCGAGCCGTTGAGCGACGCCGACCAACTGGCGGTTCTGGCCACGTCCGATGTCACGCTGGCCTATGTGATCACCGGCGACCCGGACCTGGACGAAATGTCGCGCGCCGGTCTTCAGGGGCTGTCCAACGTGCTGTTCCAGCGCACCTCGGTCGAGCCGGCGCAACCACTGGGCGTCGATCTGGAGACCGCTGAGCTCAGCTTTTTCCCGATGCTCTACTGGCCGGTTTCGCCGACGCAGCCGCTACCGTCAGCCGACGCTTATCGTCGCCTGAACGATTACCTGCGGTCGGGCGGCATGATCGTGTTCGACACGCGTGATGCCAATATCGGTGGATTTGGATCGGGCACGCCGGAAGGACGTCGCCTGCGCACGCTGGCCGCGCCCCTGGATATCCCGCCGCTGGAACCGATCCCGCCAGATCACGTTCTCACGCGCACCTTCTACCTGCTGCAGGATTTCCCCGGCCGCCATCAGTCGCGCGATGTCTGGGTGGAAGCCGCGCCGCCCGATGCCGAGCAGGTCGAAGGCATGCCGTTTCGCAACCTGAATGACGGGGTCACACCGGTTTTGATCGGCGGCAATGACTGGGCGGCGGCATGGGCGCAGGACCCCAGCGGCCGGCCGCTTTACCCCGTGGGTCGCGGATTTTCCGGCGAACGTCAGCGCGAGATCGCGATGCGGTTCGGCGTCAACCTCGTGATGCATGTGCTGTCGGGCAATTACAAATCCGATCAGGTGCATGTGCCGGCACTCTTGGACAGGTTGGGCCAATAGATGATGTCACAGACCATCCTGTTCGATCCGTTGCTGCCGATGCCGATTTTGTGGGGGCTGGCGGGGCTTGTCCTGGCGGTGGTCGCCCTGTCGCTCTGGCGTGGGCTGCCCGGCTGGCCCTTCCGCCTGTTGGCGGCTGTCGCGCTACTGGCGGCGCTTTTCAATCCATCGCTGCAATCCGAGGATCGCGAGCCCCTGTCGGATATCGTGCTGCTGGTCGTGGACCAGAGCGCCAGCCAGCGCCTGTCGGACCGCGAAGATCAGACGGCTGAAGCCTTGCAGGCGCTGGAGGCCGAGATTGCCGCCCTTGGCATGGAGATGCGCACGGCGACCGTGTCCGACGCGGACGACAATGCCGGTACGCTGTTGATGACCGAACTGACGCAGATGATGGCCGAAGAACCCCATGCACGCATCGCGGGGGCCATTTTGCTGACCGACGGGCAGCTGCATGACGCAGGCCTTGTCCCTGACATGCCGGCCCCGATCCACGCGCTTCTGACCGGGCGCGAGGGCGACTGGGACCGTCGGCTGGTGATTGAAACCGCGCCCGCCTTCGGGATCATCGGGGAAGAGATCCTGATGACGCTCAGGATCGAGGATCAGGGCGCTGTTCCGCAAGGTCTGCAAGGCCGATCCGAGATTTCCATCGCCATCGATGGCGCCACGCCACAAGCCTTTACGGTGCCCGTGGGCGAAAGCCTGCAACTGCCCCTGACGCTGGAACATGCGGGCATGAACGTGATCCAGTTCATCGTGCCGGGGGCCGAGGGCGAGCTGACCGATCGCAACAATGCCGCCGTGGTGCAGATCAACGGCATTCGTGACCGGCTGCGTGTCTTGCTGGTGTCGGGCGAACCCCATGCCGGTCAGCGCACCTGGCGGAACCTGCTGAAATCCGACCCGTCTGTGGATCTCGTGCATTTCACCATTCTGCGCCCCCCCGACAAGCAAGATGGCGTGCCGGTGACCGAATTGTCGCTGATCGCCTTTCCCACGCGGGAACTGTTCATGGAAGCGGTCGATGAATTCGACCTGATCATTTTTGACCGCTACCAGCGGCGGGGCATCCTGCCGACGCTGTATATCGACAATATCCGCCGCTACGTGGAAGACGGCGGCGCGTTGCTGGTGGCGGCGGGCCCGGATTTCGCCTCGGCGGCGTCGCTCTATCGCTCGCCCCTGGCCGATATCCTGCCCGGTCGCCCGACGGCGCGGGTGATCGAAACCCCGTTCTTGCCGGAAATTTCGCCGCTGGGCGAACGGCATCCCGTTACCGCCGGACTTGAAGACGAACATGAGCCGCTGTCGGGGTCGGATGCGCCCTGGGGTCGTTGGTTGCGGCAGGTTGAGCTGACACCGGAAAGCGGCCGGACCGTCATGACCGGCGACAACGGCGCACCCCTGTTGATGCTGGACCGCGTCGGCGAGGGCCGGGTGGCCTTGTTGGCGTCGGATCACGCCTGGCTTTGGGATCGTGGCTATGAGGGTGGCGGCCCGCAGCTTGAGATGCTGCGCCGGCTGGCGCACTGGATGATGGGCGAGCCCGATCTGGAGGAAGAGGCGCTGGTCGTGGCCGCCGAAGGGCAGGTGATCCAGGTCATACGCCGCACGCTGGGCGACCGCGTCGGTTCGGTCACGGTGACAGCCCCCGATGGCAGCGAAAGCCTGGTTGCGCTGCAAGAAACCGCCCCGGGACGGTTCACCGCCGAGATCACGGGTGCGGACCAGGGTCTTTATCGTTTGCGCGAAGGTGACGAAGAGGCGGTCATCGCCCTGGGACCGGCTGCGCCGCGCGAGTTCGAGGAAACGATCGCCTCGGGTGACCGCCTTGCCCCGATCGTGGAACCTTTGAGTGGTGGTATTTTCCGCCTCGAAGACGGCCTGCCGGACCTGCGCAGGGTGGCCGAGGGCCGCAATGCCAGCGGGCGCGGCTGGATCGGTCTGACCACGCGCGAGGCGTATCTGACGACGGATGTCACGATCACCCCGCTGATCGCGGCCTGGCTGTTCTTGCTTTTGGCAGCTGCGCTGACGCTGGCAGGCTGGCTGCGGGAAGGGCGGCGCTAGGGTCGGGGCGCCAATTCAGATGAAATGCTGGCCATTGCAGGTGGTGCACCGGGTCGTCTTGCGCCCGTAGCACCCCTCGCACCGCCCGAATTGCGGATGCCCGTTGCTGTCGGCGCCCTTCAACAACCGCCCGGAGCCGCCACATATCCGGCAAGGCGCCTGGCCTGACCCCTGGCAGCGATGGCAGCGCCGCAGGGCTACCGGATGATCGGTTTTTTTCTTCTTGAAATGTTGCATTCCAGCGCCCCGAGTTGGTGTGCCTCGATACGTCGATCAAAGATACGTCGTTAAAAATGTGACGTGTTCAATGCCACACAAAACGGGCGAAAACGTGGCAGGCGCCGGTGCTCAGTCTGCGGGCGGGAGCGCGTATGGCCCGAATGCCGCGCCGTCCCATCCTTCGACATTGGTGCGGGTGCGGATCATGACCTGCGTCATGCCTTCGGGAAGCTCGACCCCGGAAAGCGACCTGGTGAAGGGCTGTTCGTCCACGTGGGGGTGGTGCAGAACCCGGGTCGCAAGCACCGTTCCATCAACATGTTCGACGCGCCAGCCATCGGCATAATCGTCCCAACCGGTGTCGGCATGCGCGATGGTGACGGCGAAAGTCCAATCTCCACCGGTTTGCGTTGCCACGGCCCCTACCACCAAGGCGGGATCGCCAAAGGCGGGCAGGGGCAGGGCGAGGGCGGTGCAAAGCGGAACGATCAGGCGCATACACGGTCTATAGCGCAAGAGACGGCAACCCGGTGTTCACATCTGGTGCATCTGCCGTGAACACGGGTTCAGAACGGTTTGAATACCACGATGATCAAGACCCCGATCGCACCCAGGACGCTGAGTTCGTTGAAGATGCGCAGCCACATGTCGCTTTCGGTGAAGATGCCTTTGCGCGCGCGCAGCACCAAACGCCCCGTCCACGCGTAATGGGCCGCCAGCACGCTGACCAGCGCCAGCTTGGCCCAGACCCAGTTCGGCATGCCCCACAATCCGCCAAGCCAGAGCCCGGTGAGAATCGCCAGAACACCAAGGCCGAGGGAAAAGCGGTAGATACGGATCGTGAGATCGCCTGTTGGCCCGAACTCGCCCAGGCGGGCATATTCGCGTTTCCAGAAGATGATTGCGCGCGGCACGGCGAAAATGCCGGTCATCCAGCCAAGCACGCAAAGCAGATGAAAAACCTTGATCCAGTCCATGAGCCCGAATGTGCAGGTCCGCCCGCCGGGTGCAAGATGCGGCGCGACGGCAGCGGGATTTCGATTGCATTTTTGCTATATTGGTTATAAAAAATGACCAATTCTTTGGGTGGAGGAGGACGCCGAATGGAAATGCCAATCCCTGATGCGGCGGTTTTGTCGAAAAAAGACAGGATCGTAGCGCGTTTGAGTTCGGTCCTGCCCAGGTCCGCCGTCATTCACGACGAGGCCGAGACCAAGGCCTATGAATGTGACGCGCTGACGGCTTACAAATGCCCGCCGCTCGCCGTGACCTTGCCGGGTTCGACCGAAGACGTCGCGGCCATCCTCAGGATCTGCCACGAAGAAGGCGTCCCGGTCGTTCCGCGTGGGGCAGGCACGTCGCTTGCGGGCGGCTCGCTTCCCACGGCGGACAGCGTGATCCTTGGGGTGGCGCGGCTGAACCGCGTGCTCGAGACCAATTACGACGACCGCTATATCCGTGTGCAGACGGGGCGCACCAACCTGTCGGTGACCGGAGCGGTCGAGCAGGAAGATTTCTTTTACGCCCCCGATCCGTCGTCGCAGCTGGCCTGCGCGATCGCGGGCAACATCGCGATGAATTCGGGCGGCGCCCATTGTCTGAAATACGGTGTGACCACCAACAATCTCCTGGGTGTGACCATGGTGACGATGGATGGTCAGGTGATGGAGATCGGCGGCGCCCACCTGGATGCGGCGGGCTACGATCTTCTGGGTGTCATCTGCGGCTCGGAGGGGCAACTGGGTGTCGTGACCGAGGCCACGCTGCGCATCTTGCGCAAACCCGAAGGCGCGCGGCCCGTCCTGATCGGGTATGATTCGAACGAGGTCGCGGGCGCGTGCGTCAGCGACATCATCAAGGCGGGCGTCTTGCCGGTCGCCATCGAATTCATGGACCGCCCGTGCATCGAGGCGACCGAAGCCTTCGCCAAGGCGGGCTACCCGATGTGCGAGGCGTTGCTCATCGTGGAGGTCGAAGGCAGCCCCGCCGAGATCGACGAGCAATTGGGCGTCATCATGCAGATCGCACGTCGCCACAACCCGGTGGAGCTGCGCGAGGCGCAATCGGAAGACGAGGCCAAGCGGATCTGGCTGGGCCGGAAATCGGCCTTTGGCGCCATGGGGCAGATCAACGACTACATGTGTCTCGACGGAACGATCCCGGTATCGGCCCTGCCCCAGGTGTTGCGACGGATCGGCGAGATGTCCAGGGACTACGGCCTGGAGGTGGCCAACGTGTTCCATGCGGGGGACGGCAACATGCACCCGCTGATCCTGTTCGACGCCAACAAGCCCGGTGATCTCGAGCTGTGCGAGGCGTTTGGAGCCGACATCCTGAAGCTCTGTGTCGAAGTGGGGGGGTGCCTGACGGGTGAACATGGCGTCGGGATCGAAAAGCGCGACCTGATGAGCACGCAGTTCAAGCCCGAGGATCTGGAAATCCAGATGAAGGTGAAGGATGTCTTCGACCCCGCCTGGTTGTTGAACCCGGCCAAGGTGTTCCCGCTGGACGCGTCGCGCGGGCGCAGAGAGAAGCCTGTCGCCGCCTGACGGCGCCGACCGACGGGGGGCGCTGCCCCCCGGACCCCCCGGGATATTTGAGAAACAGAGAAGGAGCAGGCCGGATGTTGAGCCCTGCGACAGAAACGGAACTTGCGGAATGCATCGCGGACGCGGCAGGCCCGGTTCGGATCATCGGAGGCGGGACACGACCGATCGGCCGGCCCGTGGCGGGCGAGGCCCTGTCGGTTGCCGGTTTGAACGGCATATCCCTGTACGAACCCGGGGCCCTGACCATTGTCGCGGGTGCAGGCACGCCTCTGGCGGAGATCGAGGCCGCTCTGGCGGCTGAAAACCAGCGCCTTCCCTTCGAGCCGATGGATCACCGCGCGCTCTTGGGCACCGACGGTGAGCCGACGATCGGCGGTGTCGTTGCCGCAAATGTCTCGGGGCCCCGGCGTATCCAGGCGGGCGCCTGTCGGGACAGCCTGATCGGCGTGCGGTTCGTGGATGGTGCCGGGACCATGCTCAAGAATGGCGGTCGGGTGATGAAGAACGTCACCGGCTACGACCTGGTCAAGCTGCTGGCGGGAAGCTACGGCACGCTTGGTGTCTTGTCCGAGGTGGCTTTCAAGGTGTTGCCCGATGTCGAGGCGCAGGCCAGCGTCGTGCTGAGCGGGCTTGGGCCGCACCAGGCGGTCGAGGCCATGGCCATGGCGCTAAGCTCGCCCTTCGAGGTGTCTGGCGCGGCGCATCTGCCGGGCGCGGGGCGCACCGTTCTGCGACTGGAAGGATTTACGGCCAGTGTCGCGTACCGGGCGGACCGGCTGGTGGACACGCTCAAGATGTTCGGCGCCGCCGAGGTGCAGTTGGACGGTGAGGCCGTGCGCGCAGAATGGCGGGCGATCCGGG
>CAYWTM010000018.1:0-39434 GCA_964460185.1 uncultured Roseicyclus sp.
CCCCGCTTCTCTGTTTCAGAAATATCCCCGCCGGAGGCTCCCACATGATCCACCCGCGCGCCACTGGCCGTGGGTACGCGATGTCCCGCGACAGGTCCCGCGCGCGTCAGCGCGCGCGGGGCGATGGCGAAGCCAGCGCAATCCCTCAGCCCTCGACCCAAACCGGCTTTCGCTTGTCGAAAAACGCGGCGATCCCTTCGGCGCTTTCCGGGCTTTCCCACCGCGCCACCAACGCGTCGATGCTTTGCGCAACCGCGGCCTCGTGCCCCGGCGACGCCAGCGCCGCCACCAGCGCCTTGCCCGCCGCGACCGCGCCCGGCGCAGCGCTCAGGTAGGGTGCGATCTCGGCCTCAACCGCTTCATCCAGAACGTCAGCCGCAACCACCCGCGCCAGCAGGCCCAGCGCCAGGGCTTCCTCGGCGTCGAACACCCGGCCCGAGAAAAACACCCGCCGCGCCCGCGCGGCCCCCATTCTGGCGATCACGTAAGGCCCGATCGTGGCCGGGATCAGGCCCAACCGAACCTCCGTCAGCCCGATTTTCGCGCCCGTCACACCCACGGCCACGTCACACACGCTCATCAGCCCGACACCCCCGCCGAAGGCCTGCCCCTGCACCCGTCCGATCAGCGGCTTGGGCAAGGCATCCAGCGCACCCAGCATCCCGGCCAGCGCCCGCGCCTCGCGCGCGCGGGTCGCGCCGTCGGCATCCATCTGCGCCCGCATCCAGCCCAGGTCGCCGCCGGCGCAAAACGACCGCCCCGCCCCGGTCAGAACCACCACCCGCACCGCCGGGTCACGGCCCAGGCGACCTGCCGCCTCGGTCAATTCGGCGATCATGGTGGCGTCCATGGCGTTGTGCTTGTCTTCGCGGCTCAGCGTCAGCCACGCCACTCCGCGGTCGTCAACCTTCAGATCAAGCGTGTGCATGCCGCATCCCCCTTGCCATGTCCGCCGCGCGCGCGACCGCATCCCGATCCAGCCCGGTCTCATATCCCAGGTGTTCCAGATGCGCCGCCACGGCCTCGGTCGCCACGTTGCCCGCGGCACCGGGCGCATAGGGGCAGCCGCCCAGGCCGCCCACCGCCGCATCGAACACCCGCACCCCAAGGCTGAGCGACGCATCGATATTGTCAAGCGCGCGGCCGCTCGTGTCATGAAAGTGCCCCGCCAGGCGGCCCACCGGCACGACGTCGCGCACCTTGAGCAGCATCCGCGCGATGCTGTCGGGCGTGCCCTTGCCGATCGTGTCGCCCAACGACACCTCGTAACATCCCATGGCAAAAAGCCGATCCGCCACCTGTGCCACCGCCTCGGGCGGCACCTTGCCGTCATAGGGGCACTCGACCACGCAGCTCACATAGCCCCGCACCGGCAGGTCCACATGGCGCGCGGCCTCCAGGATCGGCGCGAACCGCGCGATGCTTTCCTCGATGGTGGCATTGATGTTGGCCCTGGAAAACCCCTCGGAGGCGCTGGCGAAAATGGCGATCTCGTCGACGCCGGCCGCCACCGCATCCGAATAGCCCCGCATGTTGGGCGTCAGCGCCGCATAGCGCACCCCAGCCGCCCGCGTGATCCCGGCCAGAACCTCTGCCCCGTCGGCCATCTGCGGCACCCATTTCGGGCTGACGAAACTGGCCACCTCGATCCGCCGAAAACCGGCGCTGCTCAACTGATCGACCAGCGCGATCTTGTCGGCCGCCGGGATCATGCGCGCCTCGTTTTGCAACCCGTCGCGCGGACCGACCTCGAAGATCTCGACAGACTCAGCCATCTTGCGGCACCTCGTAGAAATCGCGCACGTAAAAATCCTGCGGCCCCTCGATCGCCGCCGCCGCCTGAAACCCCGGCCGCGTCTGCAGCCGTGCCCAATAGGCCTGCAACCCCGGCCAGCGGTCCATCCGAACGTAGAACGGCGCGGCGAACAGGTTGAACCCCATCATCGCATCCGCCGCCGAGAACCCCGACGCCAGCATGTAATCGCCCGCCACCATGCCATCGAGCGCATCCAGGCACCCCGCCAGCCGCAGGGTGTTGAGCTTGACGACAGTGGGCGAAGGTTTGGCGGGCGGGCGCAGGAACAGGTGGTTCATGTTCAACTGCTCGATCAGCGAGGCCATGGTTTCGGCAAATCCCATCGCCTCCAGGTACCGCACCCGGTCGGGATCGCCCGGCGCCCGTCCGAACCCATGGTCGGGCCGGGTTTCGCACAGGTATTGCAAGATCGCGGCGCTTTCGAAAATCGTGATGCCGTCGATCTCCAGCGCGGGGATGCGCCCGGCCGGGGAATGGTCGGTCAATCCCGGCTCGCGCATGGCCTTGTCGCCGATGCGGTAGCGCACGATCTCGGGGGTGATCCCCATTTCCTGCAACAACCACAAGACGCGGAACGACCGCCCCCATGGCACATGGTGCAGCCTTGCGACGCCGGATCGATCTGTCATTGTCCGTCCTCTTCCAACTGGATCAACGCGGCCCCCGCCTCGACCTGCGCGCCTTGCGCCACAAGGACCTGGCCGACAACACCGTCGCGTCCGGCGGTCAGGCTGTGTTCCATCTTCATCGCCTCCAGCACCGCCAGGCGGTCGCCGGCCTTGACCACGTCGCCCGCCCGCACAAGCACGGCCTTGACCAGGCCGGGCATCGGCGCCTCGACCACCCCCGCCCCCGATCCGCCCGCCGCCGCCACGGCCAGCGGATCGACGACCGAGAAACCGTAACTGTTGCCCCAGAACACCGACACCCCCGCGTCATGGGCCAGCACCTCTGCCGCAACCCGCGCGCCATCGACCCGCCACCCGGCAGCGCCGCGTCCCACGTCATGGACGGCCTCGCCGATTTCGACCCGCGCCCGCCCGGCCCCGAACGACGATACACGCGCCTCGATCCCGTCGCCGTCGTGAACCAGGCGGACGGTCCGCACCAGCGGCGCCCAAAGCGTGAACCCCTCCAACGGCGCGACCTGCCCGGCCAGCCCAAGCCCCCCCATCGCAGCCAGCGCCCTGGTCCGCGAACACGCGACAGGGGCAGCGGCCAGCGTGTCGATGTCGCGCGCGATCAACCCGGTATCCACGTCACCCGCGGCAAAGCCCGCATGCTGCGCCAGCTTGCGCAAGAACGCGAGGTTCGTGACCGCACCCGCAACCCGTGTCTGCGTCAGGGCGCGTTCCAACCTCTGCAAGGCAACGGCCCGCGTGGACCCGTGGACCACCAGCTTGGCGATCATCGGGTCATACCACGGGCTGATCTCGTCGCCCGGGCGCACACCGGTATCGGCCCGCACGCCATCGGGAAAAGCCAGGTGCACCAGCCGTCCGGTCGCGGGCAGGAACCCTTTCGGCACATCCTCGGCATAGAGCCGCGCCTCGAAGGCATGTCCGCTGATGGCCAGGTCCGCCTGGCCGACCGGCAGATGCTCCCCCGCGGCCACGCGCAACTGCCATTCCACCAGGTCGACGCCCGTGATCGCTTCGGTCACGGGATGTTCCACCTGCAGACGTGTGTTCATCTCCATGAACCAGAACCGATCCACGCGCAGCCCGTCAGAGGCATCGACGATGAATTCGACCGTCCCTGCACCCTTGTAGCCGATGGCCTCCGCCGCGCGGACGGCAGCCTGCCCCATGGCCGCGCGCATCGCGTCGGTCATGCCCGGCGCGGGCGCTTCCTCGATCACCTTCTGATGGCGCCGCTGCAAGGAACAATCGCGCTCGAACAGATGCACCGCGCGGGTGCCGTCGCCAAAGACCTGCACCTCGATATGGCGCGGCTTTTCCACGTATTTCTCGATCAGGACGGCGTCGTTGCCAAAGGCCGTGACGGCTTCTCCCTTGGCACTGGCCAGCGCATCCATGAACCCCGATCGCACGTCCACCTTGCGCATTCCCTTGCCGCCGCCGCCGGCGACCGCCTTGATCAGGACAGGATAGCCGATGGCATCGGCCGCGCCGGCCAGATGCTCGGGATCCTGGTTGTCGCCGTGATAGCCCGGGACCACCGGGACGCCCGCATCGTGCATCAGCGCCTTGGCGGCGTCTTTCAGCCCCATCGCCCGGATCGCCTGCGCCGAAGGCCCGATGAAGACCAGTCCCGCAGCCTCCACCGCATCGACGAAGTCCGGGTTCTCCGACAAGAACCCGTAGCCGGGGTGTATCGCTTCCGCCCCGGTGGCGCGCGCGGCCTCGATGATGGCGTCGCCCCGCAGATAGCTGTCGGCCGGTTTCGGACCGCCGATATGGACCGCCTCATCGGCCATCGCCACGTGCCGCGCGCCTGCATCGGCATCGGAGAACACGGCCACCGTGCCCACACCCAGCCTGCGTGCGCTGTCGATGATCCGGCAGGCGATCTCGCCCCGGTTCGCAATCACGATCTTCCTAAACATCAGCTGTCTCCCCCCGCGTAGCAGGCCACCATCCGGCAGGCCTGCCCGGCTGCGTCCAGTTCCATCGTGTCGGCCACCCGGATTCCATTTTCCCGATCATACAATATGCACATTGCATTGACCCCCAGCCGCACATCGACAAGCGTGAATTCCAGCGCCGGGTTGCTCATGCCGCGCGCAAAATAGGCCCGCAATTCGTCCTTGCCGCGCAGGATGCCGTCGGCGCGTCCCAACCGGTCCACGACGAGAGGTGAACAAACCTCCACCCCGTGTGCATAATGCGCCATCACCCGATCCAGATCCCGGGCATTCCACGCCGCCACCCAGTCCCGTGCCTTGTCCCAAGCTGTTTCCGACCTCATCGGGCATCCTTCGCGAAATCCTCGACCACCTCGAACCGTTCCCAGATCAGCATCATCTCCGGATCGAAAATGCCCTGCCGCCGGTAATACCGCTCGTGCCCCGCTTTCCAGCCGTCCAGGGTCTCATCCTCACCCTCGGCCAGCGCCATCACCTCGGTCATGTCGCAAAACCGCACCTCCACCAGGCCAAGCGTTTCGGTGACAAGCTGCGGCACATCGGCGAAATCCAGCACGATATCGCGCCGCCCCACCACCGGCATGACCTCGGACACGCCCAGTTCCGACACCGCCGTGCACGTCGCCCGCTTCCGCCCCGCGCGCACGAGCGCCAACAACGCGTCGGACAACGCCGCGCTATCGCCGAAACGATAGGTCTCTGCCCCCGGATATCGCGCCAGGATCTCGTCCAGTGTCATCTTCTCTGTTTCCCAAATATCCCGGGGGAGGCGAAGCCGGGGGCAGCGCCCCCTTCCCCCACATGCCGGGGCGCGCGGCGCCGCCGCGATGGGTCGCTGCCCTGTTTCGCACCGGCCTTCACATCCTGAACACGCCAAAGCGTGTCTCCTCGATCGGCGCATTCAGGCTTGCCGCCAGCGACAGCCCCAGAACCTCGCGCGCGCGGCGCGGGTCGCAGACCCCGTCATCCCAAAGCCGCGCCGACGCATAAAGCGGGTGCGATTGTTCCTCGAACATGTCGATCGTGGGGCGCTTGAACTCCGCCTCGGCCTCGGCCGACCACTCCTGCCCGGCCCGCTCCATCGCATCGCGCTTCACGGTGGCCAGAACGCCTGCGGCCTGCGCCCCGCCCATCACCGAGATGCGGGAATTGGGCCAGCTCCACAGGAACCGCGGGCTATAGGCCCGCCCCGCCATCCCGTAATTCCCCGCGCCAAAGGACCCACCCACCAGCATCGTGACCTTGGGCACCGCCGTCGTGGCCACGGCCGTCACCATCTTGGCGCCATGGCGCGCGATGCCTTCGTTCTCGTATTTGCGCCCCACCATGAACCCGGTGATGTTCTGCAAGAACACCAGCGGGATGCGCCGCTGCGAGCACAGTTCCACGAAATGCGCGGCCTTCTGGGCGCTTTCGGAAAACAGGACCCCGTTATTGGCCACGATGCCCACATCGAGGCCCATGATCTGCGCAAAACCCGTCACGATCGTCTCGCCGAAGCGGGGTTTGAATTCGTCGAACCAGCTGTCGTCCACGACCCGCGCAATGACCTCGCGGATGTCATAGGGGGTTGTCAGGCGCGCGGGCACGACACCCAGGATGTCCTCCGGGTCACAAGCCGGGGGACGGCCCCGCAGGACAAGACCTGTGCCACCGCGCGCGCCCAGGGACCTGACCGCGCGACGCGCCAGGGCAAGTGCATGGGTATCATCCTCGGCCAGGTAATCCGCCACGCCGGACAGGCGCGTGTGCACGTCCCCGCCGCCCAGATCCTCGGCGGTCACGATCTCGCCCGTGGCCGCCTTGACCAAGGGCGGGCCCGCCAGAAAGATCGTGCCCTGCTCCTTCACGATGATGGTGACGTCGGACATCGCGGGCACATAGGCGCCGCCCGCGGTGCACGATCCCATGACCACCGCGATCTGCGGAATGCCCCGCGCGCTCATCTGCGCCTGGTTGTAGAAGATCCGGCCAAAGTGATCGCGGTCGGGAAACACCTCGTCCTGCTGCGGCAGGTTCGCCCCGCCGCTGTCGACCAGGTAGATGCAGGGAAGCTGGCAGTCCTGCGCGATTTCCTGCGCGCGCAGGTGCTTTTTCACGGTGATCGGGTAGTAGGTGCCGCCCTTCACGGTCGCGTCGTTGCACACGACCATCACCTGCCGGCCTTCCACGGTTCCGACCCCAGCGATGACGCCGCCGCACGGGGCCGCCCCGTCATACATGCCATGCCCGGCGGTGGCCCCCACCTCCAGAAAAGGCGATCCCGGATCAAGCAGGTTGGCCACCCGTTCGCGCGGCAGCATCTTGCCCCGCGACAGATGCCGGTCACGCGCCCGCGCACCACCGCCCGCCGCGGCAAACTCGGCCGCCTCGCGGATGGCGGCCAGGCTTTCCAGGTGGGCGGCCCGGTTGGCCTTCGCCTCTTCGGAGCCCGCGACGAATTTCGATACCAGCCTCATGCAAACCCCTTTGCCATCGCGGCATATCCCGCATCCATGTTCATTGATCACCCCCCGGCCGCGGCACCGGCATCGGCGGCGGCGGCACGGCGGCCCACCCGGCCTCGACCGCCGATCCCGCCATCCCCAAAAGCCGCGCGACCTGCCACAGCGCGACCGCCTCGCCCAGCTTCAGGCTCGCCTGCCGGGTCACGCACCACGCCCGGTAGGCCGCGTCCGCCCCGTCGCAATCGGGCCCGGCCGAGGTTCCGTGGGCCACCGCCCATAGCTGCGGGTAAAGACCGTCGGACCAGATCGGATCCAGCCCCGCCACGTCTGCCGGTGCCGGCACGGTGGCCAGGATGGCATCGCGCGTGGCCTCTTGTTCGGCGGCCAGATCGGCCTGACAGACCAGCGGCGCCTGCGTCCGGTCACAGGCCACGATCGCCAGCGTCCCGCAGTATTCCACCCGGTCCCGGCTCACGATGTCGAAATTGGGCTCGGACGCCTGATTGCGGCTGCGTGCCAGATCACCCTCGAAATGGGCCACGGCCAGGGCCATGCAGGTGTCATGGTCAGGCAGGCCATCCTGCGCGACGGCCGGGCCTGACACCAAGCAAACCAACAAGAGCGGGACACGAGATATCATTGCCACCCCCGCGCCACGGCGGGCGGCGGCACCAAGCGCCCGCGACATCCCGCTCTTTTCACCTCGAAACGATCGGTCATGTGGAGGGTTGTCCTTGCACAAGGTCGACATCGACCGGGTTGCCCCAGTCATCCACGGCCACGGCCCATGGTGCCCCGGCATCATCCCCACATATCACAACCAGCCTGACGCCCTGAAGCGGCGAAGGGCGGGCATGGCATTCCGTCATCGGGCGGCCTGTTTGATCCGCGTAGCGTTGCGCCTGGTTCAGGATGATCTCCGTCTCGCCCGGCGGCACCGCGCGCAGGCCGGCCCAAAGACCAAAGGCAAGGGCTGCCAGCGACAGGCCCGAGACCGCGATCAGGGTATCGCGTCTCATGGCCGCGCCGACAAGACCTTGCCCGGCCCCATCACCCCATCGCCCCCATCAGCTCCCGGCCCACCAGCATGCGCCGGATCTCGGATGCCCGCGCCGATCTCCATCAGCTTGGCATCCCGGAAAATGCGGCTGACCGGGGTGTCGGACAAGAACCCGGCCCCGCCCATCGCCTGCACCGCCTGGTGGGCGACGACCATCGCCTCTTCCGAGGCATACAAGACGCACGCGGCCGCATCCTGCCGCGTGACCTGGCCCCGGTCGCAGGCCTTGGCGACCTCGTAGACATAGGCACGCGCGGAATTCATCTTGGTGTACATGTCCGCGATCTTGCCCTGCATCAGCTGAAAGTTTCCGATGGATTGCCCGAACTGCTTGCGGTCGCGCATGTAGGGCATGATCTCGTCCAGGCAGGCGGCCATGATCCCCGTGCCGATCCCCGACAGGACCACACGTTCGTAATCGAGGCCCGACATCAACACGCGCACGCCCTTGCCCTCCTCGCCCAGCACATTCTCGAACGGCACCTCGACATCCTCGAACACCAGCTCGGCCGTGTTCGATCCGCGCATTCCCAGTTTGTCGAAATGCGCCGAGGTCGAAAACCCCGTCATGGATTTCTCGATCAGAAAGGCCGTCATGCCCTTTGATCCCGCATCGGGATCGGTCTTGGCATAGACCACCAGCGTGTCTGCGTCCGGCCCGTTGGTGATCCAGTATTTCGTGCCGTTCAGAACGTAGCGGTCATTTCGCTTTTCGGCACGCAGCTTCATCGAAACCACGTCCGATCCCGCGCCCGCCTCGGACATGGCCAGCGCGCCCACATGCTCGCCCGAGATCAGTCCCGGCAGGTATTTCGCCCTTTGGTCGTCGGTGCCGTTCAGCGCGATCTGGTTCACGCACAGGTTCGAATGCGCCCCGTAGCTGAGGCTGACCGAGGCCGAGGCGCGGGCGATTTCCTCGACCGCGATGACATGGGCGAGATATCCCATGCCCGCGCCGCCGAAATCTTCGGGCACCGTGATGCCAAGCAGGCCCAGCTCGCCCATTTCGGCCCATAATTCCGGGGGAAACCGATTGGTCTTGTCGATCTCTGCGGCCAGCGGCTTGACCCGCTCCTGCGCCCAGCGATGCACCATCTCGCGCAGCGCATTCACGTCCTCGCCCAGATCGAACGTCATGGATGCCGTGAACATCGACCCTCCTCCCATTAATTGAACGGTCGTTCAATTCATAGATCGACGGTGCGGTCGAGTCAATCTGGCAGTCGCATGGTCAGCCCACTATACCAGCCCCCGCCGGCGCGGTATCGGGACACGGGCGGGCAGTCTTGCCTGCTGCGCCGCAACCTGTTCACTGCCGTCGACGACCGCGAAAGGATCCGCATCATGCTTCGCTTTTTCGTATATGACGTGTTCACCACAACACCCTTCACCGGCAATCCGCTGGCCATCGTCGAAGGGGCCGACGGGCTGAGCACGGCGCAGATGCAGACCATCGCACGGCAGTTCAACCTGTCGGAAACCATCTTCGTGCAGACCCCCGACAACCCGGCCCACACCGCCAAGGTGCGCATCTTCTTTCCCACGGCGGAAATCCCTTTCGCTGGTCACCCCACGATCGGTTGCGCGCTGCATCTTGCAGGCGACACGGGCACATCCATCACGCTGGAAGAACAGACCGGCCTGGTTCCGGTGACGATCTCCCGCGATGGCGGGGCGGCATTGGCCGAATTCACCGCGCCGAGGCTGCCGGTGCCCCATGCGGCCGCGCCCGCGACCGCGCACATTGCCCGGGCGCTCGACCTGGACCCCGACAGGATCGGGCCCCATGCCCCCGGCGTCTATCAGGGCGGACCGGCCTTCTTGTACGCACCGGTGTCCGACGCGGCCGCCCTTGCCGCCGCCCGCCCGATCGAACCCGCGTGGTCCGACGTCATGGAGGCCGCCGATGTCGACAGCGCCTATCTCTATACCGCCACGCCGGACGGATATCAGGCGCGCATGTTTTCCCCCGCGGCGGGCATTCCCGAAGACCCCGCCACCGGGTCGGCAACCGCCATTCTGGCGGCCCAGCTCCTGGCCAATGGCGCGCTGCCCGAAGGCACCACCACGCTGCACCTGAAACAAGGGATCGAGATGGGGCGCCCCAGCGATCTGCGCCTGGCCATCGATGTGGAAGGCGCCTCCATCAGGGCGATCCGTGTGGCAGGCACCGCCACGCGCATCGCCGACGGGCATATCCGCATCCCGCCCGCCTGACACAGCCGGCAACACCGGCGGAACAAGCCACTTTTCCTATCCGGGCGCTCAGCCTATATGGGGTGTCATGTTTGGTGATCTCCTCCGCCGCATGACGGCCCCCGACCCTGAGCCCCTGCCCTATGATGACGCCCGCCTCGCGCTGGCTGCGCTGCTGGTGCGCGTCGCGCGATCGGACGGCGATTATGCGGCCGTGGAACAGGCCAGCATCGATCGCGCCCTCGCCCATCGCTACGGCATGACCCAGGACGCCAGCAGCACCCTGAGAACCGAAGCCGAAGCCCTTGAGGCCGCCGCCCCCGACACCGTCCGGTTCACCCGGGCCATCAAGGATGCCGTGCCCTACGAGGACAGGCTTCACGTGATCGAAACGCTGTGGTTCATCGCGCTGGCCGACGGCGAACGCGATGACGAAGAAGACGCCATCATGCGCATGGTCGCCCCCATGCTCGGCATCAATGATCGCGACAGCAACCTGGCACGCAAACGTGTCGAAGAGGCGCATGGCTGACCGGCGATGATCGCGGCCCTTCCGATGTACGACCGTCCCGAATTGCGCGGTCAGACCGATGCGTTCTGGGCCGCCATGCGCGACGCCCTGCGCCAGCGCGGCATCGACGCACCCGATGCCCTGACCCGCGACCGCGACCCGTGGGACATTTGGCAAGACCCTACGCTGCTGTTCGCGCAGACCTGCGGCCTGCCCTATCGCTCCAGGCTCCATACTCGGGTGCAGCTGGTCGCCTCACCTGATTTCGGCCTGCCCGGTTGTGGGCCCGGATTTTACAACTCGGTCATCCTGTCCGGCACCACCGCGCTTCCGGCAACACCGCGGATCGCGGTCAACGACGCCTTCAGCCAGTCGGGATGGGCCGCCCTGTTCGACTGGTCGGAACGCGTCGGCCAACCGCTCGGCACGGTCACCGTGACCGGCAGCCATGCGGCATCCGCCCGCGCCGTGGCAGACGGCCAGGCCGATCTGTGCGCCGTGGATGCCCAGACCTGGCGATTGATCAGCCGCTTCGACCGGCCCACGGGGCTTTTCGAGATTGCACGGACCGATCCCACCCCCGCATTGCCCTACATTACCGGCGCCGCGCAGGATGCCGCGATCCTGCGCGTGGCCCTGAGCGAGGCCTTGCGGATACTTGACCCCGAACAACGGCGTGCCCTGAACCTTGCAGGCGTCGTGTCGATCCCGCCAGCGGACTATCTTTCGGTACCAATCCCGCCCAATCTGTGACCGTTAGCCCACGAATTGAGCAAAAAACGCCGATTTTCCGTAGGGTAAAGTCTCCAGACATATTGCATCCGGCCGGCGATTCCGCTGTGTTCATTCGCTTAAATCGAAGGAATCGAATCCGTGCGCTCCTCCACTCCGCCCGTGATCGAGATCAAGGGCCTGCACAAGAGCTTTGGGGCTCTGGACGTTCTCAAGGGCGTCGACCTGACCGCACGGTCGGGTGACGTCGTGTCCCTGATCGGATCGTCCGGGTCGGGCAAATCCACTCTGCTTCGCTGCGCCAACCTGCTGGAAGACAGCCAGCAGGGCGACATCATCTTCGAAGGCGACCCGGTACGCTGGAAGGGGCAGGGACATGCCCGCAGGCCCGCCGACGCCGAACAGGTCCGCCGTATCCGTACGAACCTGTCGATGGTCTTTCAGCAATTCAATCTCTGGTCGCACATGACGATCCTCCAAAACGTGATGGAAGCGCCGGTGACCGTGCTCGGCGAAGACCGCGCCGAGGTCGAAGACCGCGCCCGCGCACTTCTCGACAAGGTGGGGATCGGCGACAAATGCGATGCATGGCCCGCGCAGCTTTCGGGGGGCCAGCAACAGCGCGCCGCCATCGCGCGCGCGCTTTGCATGCAGCCGCGCGCCCTTTTGTTCGATGAACCCACCTCCGCGCTCGACCCCGAACTGGAACAGGAAGTCGTGCGCGTCATCCGCGCCCTGGCCACCGAAGGTCGCACCATGATCCTCGTGACCCATGACATGCGCCTGGCCCGCGACCTGTCGACCCGCACGATCTTTCTCCACCAGGGCAAGATCGAGGAAGAGGGTCCGCCATCCGACCTGTTCGGCGCTCCGAAATCCGGGCGCCTTCGCCAGTTCCTCAGTCACACCCACGCGGCGTGATATCGAGGCACCCCCCAACAACCCACACAACCTTCAGGGAGACTACGTATGAAAAACCTAATCCTTTCCGCTGGCCTGCTGGCCCTTGGCGCGGGCGCAGCCCTGGCCGATGCCCACTCGGTCGTGCGCATGGGCACCGAAGGCGCCTACCCTCCGTACAACTTCATCAACGACAGCGGTGAGGTCGACGGCTTCGAACGCGTCCTGGGCGACGAGCTTTGCGCGCGCGCCGAACTGACCTGCGAATGGGTGACCAATGATTGGGATTCGATCATCCCGAACCTGACCTCGGGCAACTACGACACCATCATCGCCGGCATGTCGATCACCGCCGAACGCGATGAAGTCATCGATTTCACCCAAGCCTACATCCCGCCGGCCTCCTCGCTGTTCATGGGCATGTCCGACGATCTCGCCCTGGACGGCGCGGTGATCGCGGCCCAGACCAACACCATTCAGGCCGGCTACATCGCCGCTGAAACCGGCGCCACGCTGATCGAATTCGCCACCCCCGACGAGACCGTCGCGGCGGTGCGCAACGGCGAGGCCGATGCCGTCTTCGCCGATGGCGACTACCTGCTGCCGATCGCCGCCGAAGACTCCGACCTGATGATCGTGGGCGAACCGGTCCAGCTTGGCGGCGGCGTGGGCATGGGCATGCGCGAAGGCGACGAACGCCTGGCAGCCTTCAACGACGCCATCACCGCGATGAAGGAAGACGGCACCCTGAACGCGCTGATCCTCGAATGGTTCGGCGAAGACGCCGCAACCTGGTAACCCGGATCGAAGGGGCCGGCCCCGCGCCGGCCCCTTCCCCCACCCCACGGCTCCCGCAGCGCGCAGCGCATCCCGGACCCTGCTTTCTTCTTGTTCCAAATACGGAAAACAGCACCCCTCGCCAAAGGCCCAGATGTTCGCGTTCTGCACCGACCCTGACACGCTTTCCACGCTTCGCTGGTTCAGTTGCTACCTGACCAACGGCGCACATATGCTGTTCTACCAGTCCTTCCTCGTCGTCTTTGCCCTTCTGGCCGTCACGGCGCCCCTGTCACTGGCCTTCGGCTTCGGCGCGGCGACCGCCTCGCGCAGCCCGGTCGCGCCGCTCAGATGGATCGGCCAGGGCTACACCTCCATGGTGCGCGGCGTGCCCGACATCGTCTTTTTCCTGTTCTTCGTCCTGGTTCTGGACCAGGGCATCGAATACCTGCGCCACGTCATCGTCTGCCCCGAGTGGGATGAACCGATCTACCAGGGCGCCAATTTCCTCGTCTGTCAGGACGCCCGCACCCCGCAGGGCAACGCGCCGCAATGGGTGCACGAAGTCTATGGCTTCGCGCTGGCGGTCTTCACCTATGCCATCGTCTTCGGCGCGTTTTGCGGCAATGTCCTGTTCGGGGCGATGCGGGCCGTGCCGCGCGCGCAACTGGAAACCGCCGAAGCCTATGGCATGACCCGCGCCCAGGTGTTTCGCCGCGTGCTGGTGCCGCAAATGTGGATCTATGCGCTGCCCGGCCTGAGCAATATCTGGATGATCCTGATCAAGGCCACGCCGCTTCTGTTTCTGCTGGGGATCGAGGATATCGTCTACTGGGCGCGCGAACTGGGCGGCAGCCGCACATCGGCGTTCCAATACCCCCATCCCGACTGGCGGTTCTGGTATTTCCTCGGCCTTCTGGTCTTTTACCTCGCCTTCACGCGCGTGTCGGAAATCGTCCTGGCGCGCCTGACGGCCCGGCTGAGCCACGGGCAGGCGACGGCCGCCGGCGAAGCGCTCCGAAAGGCCGCGGCATGAGCTGCGCCGAGGCATTCCAGGCCTATGCCCTGCGCTCCATCGGGATCGGCGAACGCCTGTTGCCCCGGTCGGACATCACGCTGTGCGAACAGGTCGTCCTGATCGGCTCGGGCATGATCTGGAACATCTATTTCGGCCTCTTGGCGCTCAGCTTCGGGTTCGTCTTCGCGGTCACCCTGGCGGTGGCCAAGGCCTCGCCCCGGTGGCCGGTTCGCAAACCGGCGGAATGGTTCATCTTCCTGTTTCGCGGTTCGCCGCTCTTCATCCAGTTCTTCATGGCCTACGAGACCTTCGTCATGTTGCCCCGGCTGGGCGTGGAATTCGAACTGTTCGGCGTCATGATCGAGGCCGAGACCCGCTGGCTCGCGCGCGCCTGGCTGGGGGCCCTGATCGTGCTGTTCTGCAATACCTCCGCCTACGCGGCCGAGATCTTCTATGGCGCGCTCAGGTCGGTGCCCAAGGGCGATCTGGAAGCCGCCGACGCCTATGGCCTGTCGGGCTGGAAGAAATTCCGCCGCATCACCTTTCCCACCACCATGCGGCTGGCCTGGCCCGCCTACACGAATGAAGCGATCTTTCTGTTCCATGCGACGGCACTGGTGTTCTTTTCGTCCTTCCCCGCGTTCCAGCAGCGGGGCGATGCGCTGTACTACGCGAATTATTTCGCGGACCGCACGTTCAACCCTTTCATTCCCTACCCGATCGTGGCGGTATACTTCGTGCTTCTGACCCTTTGCATCATCTGGCTGTTCGGCGCCATCAACACGCGACTGAACCGCCATTTGCCGAGTGACCAGCGGCGCAAGTTACGCATTCGTCCGCAGGTCATTCGATGAGCGACTACCTTTTCGACCATCCCGACATCAAGGCCATCACGACCATCGCGGCGGACCTGAACGGCCAGGCGCGCGGAAAGCGCATCGCGCGGCGTTTCGCGGGAAAGACGCTCGCGGAAGGCACCCGGTTTCCGTTTTCGGTCCTCAATCTCGACATCTGGGGCGAAGACATCGAAAACAGCCCGCTCGTGTTCGAGGCGGGTGACCCCGACGGCATCCTGCGTCCGACGGAACGCGGCTTCTTGCCCGTGCCATGGCTTGATACGCCCACGGCACTCCTGCCGATCTGGATGTTCCACGAAGATGGCCGCCCCTACGAGGGCGATCCCCGCCAGGCGCTGGCCCGCGTGATCGAGCGCTACAGCGCGCTCGGGCTGACCCCGGTGGTGGCGACCGAACTGGAATTCTACATCATCGATGACCGCGGCAAGGAATTGCGCGTGCCGCCGTCACCGCGATCGGGCAAACGCCGCCAGCAGGCCGAAATCCTGGCCCTCCGGCAACTCGATGCCTTCGATGATTTCCTGACCTCGCTGCATGATGCCTGCGAGGCGATGGACATTCCCGCCGATACCACGATTTCCGAAGCGGGACCGGGCCAGTTCGAGATCAACCTGATGCACAGCCCCGATGCCCTGAAGGCGGCGGACGATGCGTGGCTGTTCAAGCTGCTGACCCGTGGCCTGGCGCGCAAGCATGGCTTCGCGGCCAGCTTCATGGCGAAACCCTATCCCGATTACGCCGGCAACGGGCTGCACACGCATTTCTCGGTGCTGGATGCGGATGGAAACAACATCTTCGACGACGGCAGCGCGGCCGGATCGGACCGCCTGCGCCACGCCATCGCCGGCTGCCTCAAGGCGATGCCGGGGTCCATGCTGGTGTTTGCCCCGCACGCGTCCAGCTATGACCGCCTGGTGCCGGGGGCGCATGCGCCAACGGGCATCGCCTGGGCCTATGAGAACCGCACAAGCGCCCTGCGCGTCCCATCGGGCCCACCGGTTGCGCGCCGGATCGAACACCGCGTGGCCGGTGGTGACATCAATCCCTACCTCTTTCTCGCCGCCATCCTCGGCGCCGCCCTGAACGGGATCGAGGATGGCCAGGACGCACCGCCGCCCATTCAGGGCAATGCCTACGACCAGGACCTGGAACACCTGCCGCGCAGCTGGGACGCCGCGATCGCGGCCTTTGACCAAAGCGCCGAGATCAAACGCATCTTCGACCCCGATCTCATCGCCAATTTCCTGGCCACCAAGCGGCAGGAACTGCACTACATGGCCGAGCTCAGCCCCGAGGAACAGCAAGAGCTTTACCTCGACACCGTGTGACCGGCGCAAAATCCCTTGCAAGGGATTTGCCAAACGCTTGCAAGCGTTTTGCGCCCCCTTGTGGGCCGCCCGGCGCAGGCATAGCTTTGCAGCACCACAATCCATGAGCCACACATGATCCTCGGCATCCTGCAAACCGGCCATATCCCTGACGAAGTGAGGGCCAAGGACGGCGATTACACCGCGCTGTACAGTGCCATGTTCACCGGGCGCGGCTATGATGTGCGCACCTATTCCGTTGTCGACGGCGCGTTTCCCGACGGCCCCGACGCGGCCGATGCATGGCTGGTCACAGGCTCGCGCCACGGCGCCTACGAGGACTTCGCCTGGATACCGCCGCTCGAGGCGCTTCTGCGCGCGATCCGCGATGCGAAACGCCCGCTTGTCGGGGTCTGTTTCGGCCATCAGATCATTGCCCAGGCTTTTGGCGGAACAGTCGCCAAGTTCCCCGGCGGCTGGTCCATCGGGCGGCAAATCTACCGCGTGGGCGACACCGAACTGGCGCTGAATGCCTGGCACCAGGATCAGGTCATGACCCTGCCCGAGGATGCGACGCACCTGGGCATGTCCGGGTCTTGCAAGAACGCGTTCGTCGCCTACGGCGATCACATCCTGACCATCCAGCCGCATCCCGAATTCGGGGCCAGCGTGGTGGAAACCCTGATCGCGCATCGGGGCGCGGCCGTGCCGGGTCCGCTGCTCAAGGCGGCGACCGCCGCCCTGCCCGCACCGGTCGACAATCCTCTTATCCACGACTGGATCGCCAGCGTCCTGGAAGGCAACCCGGCCGCGCAGATCCCCTTTGCAAAGGCCTCCACATGAAAACCCCCGTCGACGAGCTTATCGCGAAACTGCCCGAGGTCGCGCAGCGCTACTTCGAGACCGGCATCGTGGACGAGGTGGAATGCATCGTCGCCGACCTTGCAGGCGTGGCGCGCGGCAAGGCGATGCCGGGGCCCAAATTCGCGCGGCAAAGCCACTTCTACCTGCCCAATTCGATCTTCTTCCAGACCATCACCGGGGATTGGGCCGATAACGTGGCCGATGGCTTTACCGAACCCGACATGGTGCTGACGCCCGATTTCTCGACCGCCCTGCCTGCGCCATGGACGGCCGACAGGACGCTTCAGGTGATCCATGACATCGACGATCAGGCCGGCAATCCGGTGCCTTTCGCGCCCCGCAACGTGCTCAAGCGGGTGGTCGATCAGTACCGGGCCCGTGGCCTGACCCCCATCGTCGCCCCCGAGATGGAATTCTACCTTGTCGCCCCCAACACCGATCCCGCGCGCGAGATCGAGCCGCCCATGGGCCGGTCCGGGCGTCGCGCGGCGGCGCGCCAGGCCTATTCGATGTCGGCGGTCGATGAATACGGCCCCGTCATCGACGACATCTACGATTTCGCCGAGGACATGGGGCTGGAGATCGACGGCATCTTGCAAGAAGGCGGCGCCGGCCAGATCGAACTGAACCTGCGCCATGGCGATCCCGTGCGGCTGGCGGACGAGATGTTCTATTTCAAGCGCATGATCCGCGAGGCGGCCCTGCGGCAGGGCTGCTACGCCACCTTCATGGCCAAGCCCATCGAGGGCGAGCCGGGCAGCGCCATGCATATCCATCATTCGGTCGTGAATACCGAAACCGGGCAAAACATATTTTCGGCCCAGGACAATTCGGAAACGCCCGCGTTCTTCCACTTCATCGGCGGGATGCAGCGCAACCTGCCCGCCGTGGTGGCGCTGCTGGCGCCCTATGTGAACAGCTATCGCCGCTATGTTCCCGACTTTGCCGCGCCGATCAATCTGGAATGGGGCCGCGACAACCGCACCACGGGCCTGCGGGTGCCGGTTTCGGGCCCCGAGGCCCGGCGCGTGGAAAACCGCCTGCCCGGCATGGATTGCAACCCGTACCTGGGAATCGCAGCCTCGCTTGCCTGCGGGTTGGTCGGCCTGATCGAGGAAACCGATCCCTCCGATCCGTTCACCGGCGACGCCTACAAGGCCGATAGCGGGGTGCCTCGCGGGCTTGGCGACGCGCTTGGACTGCTGGACGCCAACAAGACGATCCAGCGGATTCTGGGGCCCGACTTCTGCCGCGTCTACGTGGCGGTCAAGGAATTGGAATACAACGAATTCCTGCAGGTCATCTCGCCATGGGAGCGGGAACATCTGCTGATGAATGTCTGAGCCGCGCCCTTGAACCCGCTCTATCGCAACGACCGGCCGGGGCAGCATGCGCCATCATGGTATGCGGCGTCTGTCCCGCCACCGCCCGAACGGCCTGCGCTGACCGGTGTGGTCAAGGCGGATGTGGCCATTTTGGGTGCAGGCTATACCGGGCTTTGGGCTGCCTTGACGCTGGCGCGGGCCGGTCGCCGCGTTGTGGTTCTGGATGCACACAGGGCGGGCTTTGGCGCATCCGGGCGCAACGGCGGGCAGATCCACGCGGGCTTCAACACATCGCAGCGCTGGCTTGAGACCCGGATCGGCAAGGCACGCGCGCGCGCGGCCTGGGACCTGGCCGAGGCGGGTCATGCGCAGTTGCGCGACTTCTGCCTGATGGAGGCCCCCGAGGCCCGGTACACCCCCGGTATCGCCCATGGGGAATACACCGCCGCCGATCTGGATCACGCACGGGCCGAGCTGGACCATCTGCGCGCCTTCTATGGTTTCGATGCCGAGGTGATGGGTCCGGACGCCTTCCGCGACCTGGTGAAATCGCCCCTCTATGCGGGCGGTTTCCATCACCCGACGGGCGGCGGCCATGTCCACCCGATGGCCTATGCACAGGCGCTGGCCCGCGCGGCTGAAGCTGCGGGCGCCGTCATCTATGAACGCTCCGAGGTGACCCACGTGGTGCCGCAACCGGGCGTGACGCTGGTGACCGCACGCGGCCAGGTCGACGCCGGACATGCGATCATCGCGGGCAATGGATACCTGCCCAACATCTTGCCCGAGGTGAACGCGCGGGTGATGCCGATCAACAGCTTCATCGCCGCGACCGATCCGATTCCCGACCGCTGGCAAGATGTGCTGGCCAGGGATATCGCTGTGGCCGACAGCAAGTTCGTGGTGAATTATTACCGGTTTTCCCATGACAGGCGATTCCTGTTCGGGGGGCGCGAAAGCTATTCGATCGGGTTTCCCACCGACATCTCCAGCGCCCTGGTGGCCCGGATGCACGCGCTGTTTCCGCAGCTTCAGGGCGTGGGCATCAGCCATGTCTGGGGCGGATCGCTTGGCATCACCATGACGCGGCTGCCGCATCTGGCACGGGTGGGCCCCAACATCCTGTCGGGGGCCGGGTTTTCGGGACAGGGCGTGGCCCTGACCGGAATTGCGGGACGCGTGATGGCCGAAGCCGTGATGGGCCAGGAAGAGGGCCTGACCACTTTCGAGGCTCTGCCGATCCCGCGGTTTCCGGGCGGGACCGCGTTGCGCGCGCCGCTTTTGACGCTGGCGATGACCTGGTACGCGCTGCGCGATCGCTTCGGCGTGTAAGCGACAATTCGATGACATCTCTTGCCGGGGGATAGCTTTTGCGCGCCCTTCGGTGTAAGGAAATCGAAAATGACTATTCCAAAAAGGTGAAACCATGGCACAGGCGCATGTATCGGCCCCCAATGTTTATGATGCCGAACCGATCCCCGCAGCCGCGCGGGCCGAGATTGACCGGCTTCTGCAATCGGGTGACCTGTTTCGCTACACCGCGCCGCAGGATGCGCCGGTGGCCCTTCTGGAACGCGAATTCGCCGATCTGATGGGCGCGAAATACGCGCTGGCGGTGTCGTCGTGTTCGGCCGCGATCTTCTTGTCGCTCGAAGCGCTGGATCTGCCCGATCATGCGCGCGTCCTGATCCCCGGCTTTACCTTCGCCGCCGTGCCCTCGGCGGTGGTTCACGCGCATTGCCAGCCGGTTCTGGTCGAAGTTGGCGAAAACTACCGCATCGACATGGATGATTTCGAAGCCAAGCTGGACGACACGATCAGCGCGGTCATCATCAGCCACATGCGCGGCCACACGTCCGACATGGATGCGATCATGGCGCTGTGCGACGCCCGCGGCGTGCCCGTGATCGAAGACGCGGCCCATTCGCTCGGCACCACCTGGCATGGCCGCAAGATCGGCACGATCGGCGCGATCGGCTGTTTCAGCTTCCAGTCCTACAAACTGGTCAACGCGGGCGAAGGCGGCATCCTGATCACCGATGACGCGGATCTGGCCGCGCGTGCGGTCATCATGTCGGGCGCCTATGAGCACAACTGGAAAAAGCACAAGGGCCCGGACGGGCAGAACGATCCCGAACTGGAGGTCGCTTTCCAACGCTGGCAGAACGAGCTGCCGCTTTACAACATGCGCATGCAGAACCTCAGCGCCGCCGTGATCCGCCCGCAGCTGCCCGAAGTGGCCCGTCGCGTCCGCGATGGACGCGCCAACCATGACTATGTGGCCGAAGGGCTGAACGCATCGCCCTGGATGTATGTTCCCGACGCCTTGCCCCCCGAAGACCGCGCGCCGGATTCGATCCAGTTCAACCTGGTCGGGTTCGACAGCGATGCCGACGCAAAGGCCTTTGCCACCGCCGCCGAGGCGCGCGGGGTCAAGGTGCAGGTCTTCGGTCTCAGCACCGACAATGCGCGCGCCTTCTGGAACTGGCGTTTCATTCCCGGCGACCGGCAGGAACTGCCGCGGACCCGCGCGATGCTGATGCGGGCTTGCGATGTGCGCCTGCCCGCGCGCCTGCAGAAACCGGATCTGGATTTCATCACCGGCGCGCTGGTTGCCGCCGCCGAGGATGTGAAGGGCGAGACGCGCGCCTACGGAACATGACGCCCGTCAACACATAGGCCCCCGGTCGATCGGGGCCGGGGACAGGTGGCCGCACGGGCGGGCATGTGCAGGACGTCACAACAGCGATTGCGGGTGCCGTGGGAGAGGATTAGCTTGGCGTCATAACGTCAACCGGAGGCTCCCATGAACGACCACGCGCCCAATTCCTGGGAGGCAAGGGCCGAGGCCCATTCGCTGTACGGATTCACCGATCTGCCCTCGATCCGTGAACGCGGAACGGTCGTTCTCACCCATGGCGAGGGGCCGTATGTCGTGGATACGAACGGCAAGCGCTACCTGGATGCCAATTCCGGGCTTTGGAACATGGTGGCGGGCTTCGATCACAAGGGATTGGCCCAGGCGGCCAAGGACCAGTATGACCGGTTTCCCGGCTATCACGCGTTTTTCGGCCGCATGTCGGACCAGACCGTCGCCCTGTCGGAGCGCCTGGTCGAGGTGTCACCCTTTGCCCGCGGCAAGGTGTTCTACACCAATTCCGGATCCGAGGCGAATGACACCATGGTCAAGATGCTGTGGTTCATGAACCGGGCCGAAGGGAGGCCCGAGGCGCGCAAGATCCTGACCCGCGTGAACGCCTATCACGGGGTGACCGCGGTATCGGCCTCGATGACGGGCAAACCTTATAACGAGGTTTTCGGGCTGCCGCTGGACGGGTTCATCCATCTGTCCTGCCCACATTACTGGCGCAATGGACGTGACGGCGAGACCGAGGCGCAATTCACCGCGCGCATGGCCGCCGAACTGGAAGACGTGATCGCACGCGAGGGGCCCGAGACCATCGCAGGCTTTTTTGCCGAACCGGTGATGGGGGCCGGCGGTGTGATCGTGCCGTCGCACGGATATTTCCAGGCAATCCAGCCGATCTTGAAAAAACACGGCATCCCGCTGATCTCGGACGAGGTGATCTGCGGCTTCGGACGCACCGGCGAGGTCTGGGGCTGCGAGACCTACGGGTTCATGCCCGATGCGATCATCTCGTCCAAGGTGCTGACGGCGGGATATTTCCCCATGGGCGCCGTGATCCTGGGGCCCGAGATGACCGACAGGTTGCAAGCGGCCATCGACCCGATCGAGGAGTTTCCCCATGGCTTCACCGCGTCGGGCCACCCTGTGGGGTGCGCAATCGCGCTGAAGGCCATCGATGTCGTTCTGAATGAAGGGCTTTTGGACATGGTCCGTGCCGGCACCGGCCGGATGGAGGCCGGTTTGCGCAAGATCGCGGAGCATCCCAATATCGGAGAGCTGCGCGGAATCGGCTACATGTGGGCGCTGGAAGCGGTGCGCGACCGAGACGGCAAGGTGCCCTTCGAAGGCAACCTGAGCGTGTCGGAGCGGATTGCCAATACCTGCACCGATCACGGGTTGATCTGCCGCCCGCTGGGGCAATCGGTGGTGCTGTGCCCGCCCTTCACGCTGACCGATGCACAGATGGACGAGATGTTCGACAAGCTGGATGCGGCGCTGAAACAGGTCTTTGCATCGGTCGTCTGACCGGCAGGCCGCACGGAACGCGATCTCGGAATTGCGACGGCTGCACCGTCGCCGCGTGCAATTTTTCAGGGAAAAATTGGGGGCTCTGCCCCGCGCCTTCGGCGCCCCCCGGGATATTTTCGAAACAGAGAAGCCAGGGGCGTGCCCGGGCGACGGCTACATCTTGCTGAGCTTGGATTGGAGGTCCGCCAACTGGCGTTTGATGTCATCGAGTTCCTGTGCCGCGTTCCGATCGTCGCCCGCCCCGTCGTCATCGTTCATGTCGGGCGAAGGGCCGGACCACTGGGTCCCGATGCCGCCGGTCATGGCCTTGAGAAAGGCTTCTTGCTGCACGCGCATGGCCTCGAACCCGGGCATGCTGGCCATGGGATTTATCGCGGCGATGTTCTCGACCATCTTGGATTGGCCTTGCTTGAGCATCTCGAAGCTCATGGCGAGGAAATCGGGCACAACGGATCCGGCCTGGGTCGAATAACTGCGCACGAGATCCGTCAGCACCGCGATGGGCAGCACGCTTTCGCCACGGCTTTCGTGCTCGGCGATGATCTGCAGGAGATACTGGCGTGTCAGGTCATCGCCCGATTTCAAGTCGACGATCTTGACCTCGCGCCCGGTGCGGATGAACCCGGCGATATCCTCCAGCGTAACGTAGTCGGACGTCTCCGTGTTGTAGAGCCTGCGGCTCGCGTAGCGCTTGATCAGAAGTGTCTCACCTTGGTCCGGCATCCGGCGGGCTCCCTCTCCCTGCAGTGCAGCATGGATCAGCCTACGCGGCTGTGAGCAAATTGCAAATTTATTGTGCAGCGGCAGAAAAAGACGAAGGGCAGACCAAGATTTGGCCTGCCCTTCTTGATCCTTGCCGGCGGGGAGGACGCCGGCGCGGAATGCAGTGACCCGAAGGTCGGATTACTTTGCCGCGGCTTTCTTGGCTGCGGTGGTCACCTCGGCGGTGGCTTTCTTGACAGCTGCGGTTGCTTCTTCCGAAGCTTCCTTGCCGGCTGCCATCATCAGTTCGACGGTTTCCATCTGCACTTTCTTTGCCACTTCGGCAAAGGCCGCCATGGTTTCAGCAGCCATTTCAGCCTGGGCAGAGGCGAAGTCGGTCATCGCCTTGGTATAGTCGGTGGGCTCGTCCTTGACAGCGGTCACGTCGGACATCTTGGCGATGGTGTCCTTGGTCCACTTGGACGAGATCTCCGTCGACTTTTCAGCAGCGTCCAGCGCCACTTTCGACATTTTTTCGCCCATGGCGGCCTGCGATTTGAACGCATCGGTCATGGCGGACATGTCAACGGGGAACGTGCCCAGCATTTCGGACATGTACTTGGTGAAATCGGGTGCGGCGGCTTTTGCCATTGGTCTTCTCCAGTCGAGGATTGGCCCTGTGCAGAGCCGTGAATTGCTATGGCCCCTATATGAATGCTGCAGTGCAGAATGTCAAGAGAAATGCTGCGCTGCAGCATAGCTGCGAAATGTATTTGAAGATCAGGCGCTTGTCGTTGACTTTACGTAAGTCCCGGGCGCCGGAGCCAGTGATTTAAAGGGGCCTTCACCGGGGATTCGCGCTGGAACCTGTTTTCCCGACCGTTTGGCCAGCCAGGTATCCCACATCGGCCACCACGATCCTTCATTATATTGCGCTGCAGCAAACCAATCGTCGGCCGCCCCTGAAACCTCGGGGTTGGTGTAGTGCCCGTACTTCTTTTTCGACGGTGGATTGACGATTCCGGCGATGTGGCCGGATTCCGACAAGATGAACGTCTTGTCCTTCGATCCCATGCCGACCACGCCGCGATAACTGTCTTTCCATGCGGCGATATGATCGGTTTCACACGCGATGGCGCAAACCGGCACCGTGACATCGGCAAGACGCAGGGTTTCGCCCAGGATGTCGAAGCCGTCACTGGCCAGCCGGTCGCCTTGGCACAAGCCGCGCAAGTACTCGATGGCCATCTTGCCCGGAAGATTGGTGCTGTCGCCGTTCCAATACAGCAAGTCGAAGGCCGGTGGGGTTTCGCCCATCATGTAGCTGCGCACGGCCGGACCGTAGATCAGGTCATTGGCCCGCAGGAACGAGAAGGTCTTTGACATGTAGTAGCTGTCGAGAATGCCTGCGGCATCCACCTGACGTTCGATGGCATCGACAAAATCATCATCGAGGAACGGCGTGAACTCACCCTGTTCCGAAAAATCGGTCAGGGTGGTGAAGAGGGTCGCCGATTTGATCGACCGGTCGCCACGTTTCTTCAGCAGGGCCATGGTCATCGACAAGGTGGTGCCGGCGATGCAGTAGCCCACCGCATTGACCTGCTTTTCGCCGGTGATCTCCTTGACCGTCTCGATGGCCGCCAGGTAGCCATCCTGGATGTAGTCCGCCAGCCCGACATCAGCGTAGGAGGTGTCGGGGTTTACCCAGCTGACCACGAACAGCGTATAGCCCTGGTCGGTGATCCACCGGATCAGCGAATTCTGTTCCTTGAGGTCGAGAATGTAGAACTTGTTGATCCAGGGCGGAAAGACGATCAGCGGTGTGCGGTGCACGGTTTCGGTTGTCGGCGCGTACTGGATCAGCTCCATCATGCGGTTGCGAAAGATCACGTCGCCCTTGGCTGTCGCGATATTCTTGCCGACCTCAAAGGCCGAAGGGTCGGCCAGCGTCGGCAACAGCGCGCCGTGATGCGCCTCGATATCGCGCACGAGGTTCTCGAGCCCCTGCACGAGGCTGGCCCCTTCGGTTTCAACGGCCTTTTCCAGCGCATCGGGGTTGGTCGCCAGGTAATTGGTGGGTGAAAACAGGTCGACCACCTGGCTGGCGAAGAATTCGATGCGGCGCTTGTCCTTTGCATCGAGGCCTTCCAGTTCGGACACGGCCTTTTTCATGGCCTCCGAGCTCAGCAGGTACTGGTGCTTGATGTAGTTGAAATAGGGATGGGTGCGCCACATCGGGTTGGAAAACCGCTTGTCGCCGGGCATGTCGTCTTCGGGCGGGGTCAGCTTGCCCTTGGCCAGTTCCTGCTGCACCTCCATGTAGTGGGTCAGCGCCTGGCCCCAATATTGCACCTGCTGTTCCACCAACTTGGCGGGGTTGTTCAGCATCTCGTTCCAATAGGCCATGCCTGCCTTGAGATACAGATCCTGGCCCGGGCCGGACAGGCCCGCATCGCCGGGCGCCCGATTGCTCAGCGCTGCGACCAGACGTTTGGACAAGTCTTCGACCTTGGCCAGGTTTTCATTCAGCCGTTCCAGGTTCTCCCCCATCGGGGCGTCCTCCACTTCGTCGGGTCCCACCTTGATTTTACCTTCTATATGGTTCATCTCCTTTGTAGCGATGCCCGGGTGAGGAGGCAAAGCGACGAAATGAACCTGTGCCATCGAGGCTTCACAGGTATGCATGCAGGAGACGGCAATGCGCTACCAACTCACCTATGATCTCATGGAATCCATGCGGGTGACCAACCAGTGGCTTGGCTCAACCGCGCGCGCGATGTGTTCTTTTCCCCAGTTGGGTTTGATCGCGAACCCGGCCATTCAAATGACCGCCGCCTGGGGTGAAGTGGCCGAACGCAGCTTTGCGCGGATGTCGGTCAAGCCGGATTGGGGCATCTTTTCAATCCCTTCGGTCGATGGTCGCGACCACATGATTTCGGTCGAGACGGTGGTAAAGCGCCCCTTTGGCGATCTGATCCGCTTCAACGTTCAGGGCCGCGCGCCAACCGGGCGCAAGGTCTTGCTGGTTGCACCGATGTCCGGGCACTACGCGACGTTGCTGCGTTCAACCGTGCTGAGCTTGCTGCCTGATTGTGACGTCTACATCACAGATTGGCATAATGCGCGCGACATTCCGGTCAGCGTCGGCAAATTCGACATCGAGGATTACACGCTGTACCTCGTCGATTTCCTGCGGAAAATGGGGCCGGACACCCATGTGATCGCAGTGTGTCAGCCCGCGCCACTGGCGCTGGCGGCAACGGCCTACCTGGCCGAGGCAGATCCCGACGCGCAGCCCCGCACCCTGACCCTGATCGGCGGACCGATCGACCCCGACGCGGCCGCCACCGACGTGACCGATTTCGGCAATCGCGTCACGATGGGACAGCTGGAAAAATTCGTTCTGCAGCGCGTTGGATTCAAGCACGCGGGCGCGGGGCGCATGGTGTATCCGGGGCTTCAGCAGCTTTCGAGCTTCATGGCAATGAATGCCGAAAAACACGCCAAGGCCTTCACCAACCAGATCATGCGCGTGGCAAAGGGTGAAGCGTCCGACCACGACAAGCACAACAAGTTCTATGACGAATACCTGGCCGTGATGGACATGACGGCCGAATTCTACATGTCGACCGTGGAACGAATCTTCAAAGGCCTGGAAATCGCGCAGAACCGGTTTGTGGTGGACGGCAAGAAAGTGGATATCGGAAAGATCACCACCGTTGCGGTCAAGACCGTCGAAGGCGGCATGGACGACATCTCGGCTCCTGGCCAATGCATCGCAGCGCTGGACCTGCTGACCGGCCTGCCCGAATCCAAGAAGGCGTCGTATCTGGAACCCGAAGCCGGGCATTACGGGATCTTCGCCGGCAAGAGCTGGCGCAACAACATCCGGCCCCTGGTCCTGAATTTCATCGATGCCAATTGCGACGTGCCGAAAACCCCGGTGCGGGGCGTGGCGGCCGAATAGCGTCCGGGCCAAAGGGGCTGCGTATGGCAGATGTCGGGTTTTCCTGCCGATGCGGTCATTTGGCCGGCCATATCACCGGACTTTCGGCAAGGACGGGAACGCGGTTGCTGTGTCATTGCAGCGATTGCACCCGAAGCCTGCGCCACTACGGGATCGACGCCGACCAGGACGCCGGGGTCGACCTGATCCAGACCAGCCCCGAACGCGTGGTGATCGACACCGGTGCGGACCAGTTGGGCGTGGCAAGGCTTTCGCCGCGCGGACTGCTGCGATGGTATGCGACCTGTTGCGGAACCCCGCTGTTCAACACCCTGTCGACGCCTGCGCTTCCCTTGGCCTCGGTACAGACATCACGCCTGTCGGACCCGGACGCTTGCGGGCCCGCAGTCGTCCACGCCTTCCGCAAGATGCCGGACGGCTCGGTGAAGACCCAGGGCGTCTTGCCGCTTTTGACGGGGTTTCTTGGCCGCGCCCTGAAAAGCCGGATGACAGGCGCCTGGAAAGCCGGCCCGTTCTTCGACGCAAGGACGAAATTGCCGGTCGTCGACCCCGAATTGCTGCCGGCCGACGCTGGACGCGGCTGATTGGGATTATAAAAAATCAACGTCCAAGGCCAAAAATTGCATGTAACGCGGGCTAGGCTGTCGATAATGCAACCTACCCCTGCTTTATCCACATCCGCACCTTCAGGCATTCAACCACCGCTCGAACGCGGCATTCACGGCATCGGGTTGTTCCAGCGTGGGCATGTGACCTGCATCCTTGACCACCTCCAGCCGGGCATCCGGGATCAGGTCCGCCATCAATTCATGCCTGTGCAACGGGCATAGCGTGTCGTGTTCGCCGCACAAGATCAATGCGGGCACGCAGACCCGTCGCAGCACATCTTGCTGGTCGGGCCGGGTCATCAGTGCCCGGGACTGGCGCAAGAACACCTCCGGCCCCAGGCTCATGGCCATGTCCAGAACCAGGTCCAGAACCGCCCCCTGCCCCGGTCCCGGGGCGAGGTAGTTGGGCTTCATCTCATCGCGCATCACGGACCGGAGCAGCCCCGCCCTGACCTTGTCCATCTGCGGTCCGCGCGCGGCGGCGACCTCGGCCCTTTCGGCCTTGGGGTTGGTGTCGAGAAGCGCGATACGCGTCACCCTTTCGGGGGCCTGCGCCATCACCGCCATCGCCACGATGCCACCCATGGACAGACCGGCCAGCGCAAATCGCGGCGGCGCATCAGCCAGCAGGCTGGCGGCAAGCGCATCAACACGATCCGCCCCCGTGATCGGCGCCACGTGAACGGCGCGCCCGGCGGAAAACCGGGCGATCTGCGGCGCCCACAACCGGGCGTCGCACATCATTCCCGCAACCACGACCAGCGGCTCAGCCACCCTCACGCGCGGGCGGAGGCTAGTTTGGCACCGTCCGCCAGCGCGCCAAGCTTCGCATAGGCGATCGCCGGGTCCACCGCGCCGAACCCCGCAAAGGTGCCAAAACCGCAATCGGACCCCGCGATCACCCGGTCCGCCCCCACGATCGCGGTGAATTTTCCGATGCGTTCGGCCACCAGTTCCGGATGCTCGACGAAATTCGTGGTCGTATCCACAACGCCGGGGATCAGGATCTTGTCGTCCGGGATCTCGGCCTTGCGGTCGCGGAACACGGTCCATTCATGGGCGTGGCGCGGGTTCGAGGTTTCGAACAGAAGGGAATTCGCATTCACCGACATGAAGGTCGAAAACACCTTGTCCATCGGGATATCGCAGGTATGCGGCCCCTCGTAATTACCCCAACAGATATGGACGCGCACACGCGACGGGTCGATCCCGTCCAGCGCATGGTTCAGCGCCTCGACATGCGAGGCCGCGATCTTCACGAATTCCGCATCGCTCAGATCGGTGAACAGCATGTGACGGCTCAACGCCAGGTCGGGGCAATCCAGCTGCAGCATCAGGCCTGCATCGACAATGGTGCGATACTCGTCGCGCATCGCATCGGCCAGGGCCGCCAGATAGGCCTCGCGCGTGGCGTAAAACTGGTTTTGCAAGAACAACGAGATCACACCGGGCGATGCCGCGTTCATGAACCCCTCGTTCACGCCGTGCCGGTTCATGGCGGCCTTCAGGTTGGCGATGTCCGTTTCAAGCTCGCCCTGCCCCTTGGATTTCACCTCGCCCACGCACATGGGGCGGGCATATGTCGGCGTACCCCCGTCGGATTTCAGCCGTTCAAGAAAGGACGGAAACTGTTTCAGGTCGGCGGGCGCGTTGCGCGGGCTGTCGCCGTCAAAACCGGTGTAGCGGTCCTTGACATAGGTCGCGTAGGAGATCTTGGAGGTTTCGCCGTCCGACACGATATCAACCCCGGCCGCGACCTGTTTGGCAACCGTCTCGTCCACGGCCCGGGTCATGGCGGCGTCGAAGTCCGCCTGGGAATACGGGGTGTGTTTTTCCCGAGCAAAGATGAAATCCACGACGTCCTGGGTGCGTGGCAAGCTGCCGACATGGGTGGTCTTGATCGTCATGGCGGGGGTCTCCTTGGGTGTTTTCTCATCGGCGGACGGCGTTGGCTTGCGGTATTCGGGGGCATGTCCGCAGCCCCCTCAGGCAAGCGTGCGTTTGAGGAAGGCGCGCCAGTTGTCCGCACAGATTCTGGAAATCAGCGCCTGGCCAAAACCTGCCTGTTCCATCAGGGCGACAAGGTTCGGCAGGTCGGCCGCGCTGTCCAGTCCCGCCGGCATCGGCGCACCATCGAAATCCGAGCCAAGACCCACGTGATCCTCGCCCGCATGTTCGACCATGTGGGCCAGATGGGCGACCGCATGATCCAGCGCGCCGTGCGGATCGCGGCCACCATCGGGGCGCAGGAACATGGTGGCGTAGTTCAGTCCGACCATGCCGCCGGATTGTCCTACCGCGCGCAGCTGATCATCGGTCAGGTTGCGCGCCCCATTCGACACGGCGCAAGCGTTGGAATGGGTGGCCACCAGTGCCACCCCTTCTTCGCCCACGTCATGGAACCCCTTGAGCGTCATGTGGCTGCAATCCACCACCATGTGGCGGTCCCGGCAGGCCCGGATCAGGGCGCGCCCCTCCGGCGTCAGGCCGGGGCCGGTGTCACCATCCGACGGAAAGCGGAACGGCACGCCGTGGGCAAAGGCCGTGGGCCGCGACCAGACCGGCCCGAGCGACCGCAGTCCAGCCTCGAAAAGCTCGTCCAGCCCCTCGCCTTCGGGGCCGATGCATTCAGCCCCCTCCAGGTGCAGGACCGCCGCCATGGTATCCGCGTCAAAGGCCGGATCCACCTCGTCGGCCTGCCTGATGAAGCGCAACAGCCCCTCATTCTCCAGCGCCTGGGCGATGGCGACCTGTGCGGCGACCGGTACGGCCGCCTCGTCGCGCGACAAGGCGGGCGGTAGCGGGATGTCATAGGGCGCGGTGTCGAACAGCTTGAAATCCAAAGGCAGGTTCGGCGTTGGCGAATAGAGCGCGAAAAAGCCTCCGATCAGCCCGCCCTTGCGGGCCTTCGGCACATCCACATGCCCCGGCCCGCCATCGCGAAAGACGGCCACGGGATCCCCTTGCACCTTCGACAGGCGCAAAAGCGCGTCGTTGTGGCCGTCGAAGACCGGGGTCATGCGACGGTCCGGGTCGGGCCGGCGGGATCGTCCGTCGCCACGATATGATACAGGGCCGCATCCCCCGTCATCGAAGGCCAGGCCGTGTGCTGCAGGTTTTCCGGAACGCTCATCGTGTCACCGGGGGCCAGCGTCGCCGCGCCCCCCTCCCAGACAACGCGCCAATGGCCGGTGACCGGCATCAGGACCGACGGACGATCATGCGAATGCATCTCGGTGCTCGAGGATCCACGGGTCACGAACCCCACCTCGAACCCGGGCCTGTCGCGCAGCATGCCGTTTTCGCCGATCACCTGCACCGGCTTGCGGTCGGCCAGCGCCACCATGTCCCAGTAGCGGGCCACGTGGTTGGGCACGACCTGCGCGGTCGTGGGTTCGGGGAACGTCGCAAGTTCCGCTTCGGTCAGGACCGGCATGGGAGACATGCCATCGGGCAGGGTCTCGCCCTTCTTGCTGTCGTAGAGCTTGCCCTTTTCCGACAGGATCAGACCGTGGTCATGCGCATCCTCGATCACCTGAGGGGCCCAGATCACGCCGCCGCCCGCATCGTCACCGCCAAGGATCGCCATGATCATCCCGTAATCCTGGCCGATATTCTCGAACCCGCGAAAGATCCCGGTGGGGATGTTGAAGATATCGCCCGGCTCCAGCGTCACCTCACCCGCGGTGCCATACCGCCCCCAGAAAAACCGCCAACGCCCCGACAGCACGAAAAACACCTCGGCCGTGCGATGGGAATGAAGCGAGTTCCGGCATTTCGGCGGTTGGCCCGCCGCGCCGATATTGAACCCGTGCGGCAAGGCGATATGCACGTGCTGATCGGGGCTTTCCGACACGCCGCCACCGATGATGGTAAAGTTCTCCTTCTGGTCGCTGCCCGGTGTATGGGCGTCGATGAAGGCCGTCTTGCAGGGTTTCAGATCGCCGTAGCGAACGATACGTTTTTCCATCTCTTGCGGTGTCATTCGGCTGGATCTTTCTCAGGCGGTGGCAAGCAGGATCTGCTTCCAGACCGCGGTTTCATCGAAAAGCGTGTATTCCCGGCGCAGCATGGGTTCGGGCGTTCCGACCTGCCCGAACTCTGCATGGGTGATACCGAGCACATAGACCATCGCCCCCGTTGGCTGCCCGAAGGCCCCCCATCCCTCGTGCTTGCCCCACAGCGACCAGCGGATGGCGGCGCGGGGCGGCATCGCGGGATCATCGCGGCCAATCTGGTGGTCGATCGTGAAGGCGGCATTGGGGAAGGACGCACGCAACCCCATCCAGAACCTGTCCGCCTCGGCCGGGCCATGGGCAGTCACGTGACCGGGATATTCCAGATGGCAGGCCCGGTCATAGGTCTGGGGAATGGCGGCCATGTCCGCGCCCATGACGCGCGTCAGCACATCGGCCAGGCGCTGACCCCACGGATTGTCATTGCCGCGCCCCGTGTAGGGGCCGGTCATGTCGGTTTCCGGCGTCAGGGGCGGCACACAGGCCCTTGGCCCCCCTTCGCGCTGGATCAGATCGGCCGCGTAGTCCCTGGGGTCCCATCCCATCTGCCGCACCACGGCACCCTGATCGCGAATGAGCCACTCGTCATCGATCGTGTTGTTGCGCGCCGCGCAATCCGCAAGAATACGGTATTCCAACGCCTTGCCGGTCGCCTTTCCGTAAACCCCATCCCCCATGTGGGTGGCGCGGCTGATGATCCGGTGGCTCGACAACATGCCATCCTCGGGCGTACCCGACCAGATCACGTCCTCGCCCAAAAGCACCCGGTCGGGAAATTCGGCCAGCGTCGCCATCGTCGCCGCGATCACGCCCTGGTTGCCCACCACGACAGACGCAGGCGACCGCACCACGATGTCGCTTGCGTAGTAGTCATGCAGCGTCGCGATCCCGCGGTCCTCCCAGATCTCCCTGGTGATGCCGATGATGTAGTCGGGAAAATCCCGGAACTTGGGGTCAAACCCGTCCATTCAAGTCCATCCTTCAGGTCTGCGGGCCGATCCACGCACGATGAGAGGCCCCTCGATTTGGGTGATCTGACCGGGTGCGGCACCATCCTCGATCTCGGCCAGCAGGGTTTCGACGGTGGCCGACACCATCCGGTTCACGGGCTGGCGCAACGTGGTCAGGTCATAGGCGGGCCAGGACGCCATGGGCACGTCGTCATATCCGACGATCGAGACATCTTCGGGCACCCGCAAACCCAGGCTGTGGCGCACCTCGTCCATCACGGCCATCGCCATGTGGTCATTGCCGACAAAGATCGCATCGGGCGGCTCGGCGCCTTGCATCATGGCGCGCGCGCAGGCCGCCGCCGTGTCGCGGCGATACATCCCGTCCGCCTCTGCATGCAGCGCCACGCCCGCCTGCGCCAGCCCGTCCAGGAACCCCGCGCGCCGGTCCACCCCGGTCGAAGCCCCAAGCCACCCCGAGATATGCGCGATCCGCCTGTGCCCGCCCGCCACGAGAAACCGCGCCACCTCGCGCCCGCCGGCGCGGTTTTCCGACGTCACCGCGCTCAGGTTCGACCCGGTGATCGAACGGTTGAACAACATCACCGGAATACCCGCGGCCCGGCACAGATCGGTCAATTCTCCCGACAGGTTGATCGAGGCGGTGATGATGCCGTCCACCTGGTAATCCAGCAGATCCCCGATGACCTCATCCACGTCCTGATCGCTGTTGCCGGCCAGGAAGATCAGAATGTGATAGCCCCGCGCCTGCAACGCGGCGCTGAGTTTTTCCAGCGCGTCCGGGTAGAACGCATTGTCGAGGTACGCCACGACCAGACCGATGATGCGCGACCGTCCGGTGATCAGCGAACGGGCCAGGATATTGGGTCGATATCCCAGGTCATCGGCGGCCTTGCGCACCCGCTCGGCCATTTTCTTGGACACGCTCGCTCCCGGGGTAAAGACACGGCTGACAGCGCTTTGGCTGACACCCGCGGCCCGGGCCACATCGATCGAGGTTATCTTGCGTTCGCCCATGCGCCTACTCCGCCGTCCATCCGCCATCGACCAGCAGCGCCGCGCCGGTCACCATGGCCGAGGCATCCGAGGCGAGAAAGACGACCGCCCCCATCAGATCCTCGACCTCGGCCACCCGCGGCAGCTTGATCTTGCTCTCGATCCAGGCCCGTTTCCCGGGATCGGCAAAGGTGGCGGCCGTCAGTTCGGTCCGCACGAAGGTCGGGCAAAGCGTGTTGACGCGGATGTTGCGCGGCCCCCATTCGATGGCCATCGCCTTGGTCATGCCCTCGAGCGCATGTTTCGACGCGCAATAGACCGCGCGATCGATGCCGCCCACATGCCCCATCTGGCTTGAAATCTGGATAATCGATCCCCCGTCCCTCATGTCGGCCGCCACGGCCTGCGCCAGGAAATACGCTGCCCTGACATTGACCGCCATCACCGCGTCATAGTCATCCGGCGTGGTTTCGGCGGCAGGACCGTGGCGCGCCAGACCGGCGGAATTGCACAAGATGTCGACCGGCCCGATCCGGTCCACAAGCGCCGCAACCGCATCCCGGTCGGTGATGTCGACCGGGTAGCCCGCGGCGGAAAACCCCTCGGCCCGCATCGCGGCCTCTGCGGCGCGCAGCGCCCCGGCCCCCCGCGCGGCAAGGGTGACATGCGCCCCCGCCTCCGCCAGCGCCACCGCGCAGCCCAGCCCGATCCCGCGCGAGGCCCCGGTGACAAGCGCCCGCTTGCCGTCCAGGCGAAAACTCGGCGTACGCGGAAGGCTCATCTGGTTTCCTTTCGGACAAGCGGGTCAGCATGCCATCGCGACGGCGATCGCCCGCACAGTGTCGGATCAAGGCGCAAGCAACACCGCGTCATGGCAGCAAGGCCCGCATCCGCGCCAGGACATCGACACCAAGCTGTTGATAAACATGCAAAAGATCGACCAGAACCCAGTTTTCGGCGATCTTCCCCCCCTCGACCCGCCAGAAATCAAGGCTCCGCATATCCAGCCGCGCCCCCGTCGCGGGCAGACCCAACCAGCCCCCGCCGGTCAGCGTGACGCGCATCCCGGGCCAGGCGGTGAAGCCCACGTAATCCCCCTCGGCGAACAAATGGCCCCGGTCCATCAGCGCGCGCCGGTCCGGCATCGCGGTCAGGAACGGCGCCTGATGATGGGCGCGGAACCCCTCGATCCCGCGCGCGGTTCCGATGCCCGACGGTCCATACCACGAGCAATCCGTCCACCAGTATCGTGCCAGAACCTCCGCCGGGGTGCCCGAGGGGTCATGCCCAAGGGCCGCCAGCATGTCGCCCACCACCTGCCGCGCCGCCGTGCCATCCCCCGAAACCCTCAGACCATCCTGCGTCGCGGGCCCCGGCACCTGCCATTCCCGGCCCAGCGATGGCGATAGCGGCCACACCCCGGCCTGCATCATCACCTCCGGAATATCCCACAGCGCCTGCATCTCGACCACGCGGCCTGCCTCGACGCGGAAAAACTCGTGAAACCGCATCGCCACCATGCGGCCCGTGGGCGGAATGCCAAGAAAGGCGGCCTCGAACCGACCGCACCAATAGCCGCAATGACCGACCCAAAGCTGGCCCTGCGCGTCCATCCCGGCCATCTCGATGGTGACCCGGCGCTCCAGATCGGGGATCGCGGCACCCAATGCGCCCAGCGCCTTGGCTTCGTAATCCGCCACATCCAGCGTCTCGAAGGGATGAGCCAGGTAGACGACACAGCCCGGCGCGGCAACGCCCGACACATGCCCCGACCGACGCACACCCTCCAGCAGCGCCTTCACCGAATGGATTGACCGAGCGTCCGCCACCAAAACCCCATCTTCTCCGTTTCAAAAATATCCCGGGGGAGTCCGCAGGACGGGGGCAGAGCCCCCAAGAAAGGGGTGGGCGGGCGGGCCCGCCGACCCTCGAAAACCTATTCCGCCGCGTCCCGGCAAGGCGCTGCCGCACCATAGCCCACATTCAACCCGCCATAGCGGCGCACCCGCAGGTTGCATTGCTCGGCATGACCCACGAACCCCTCCAGCATGCACAACCGCGAGCCGTATTCCCCGACCAGCGTCGCCGCCTCGTCGGTCACGATCCTCTGGTAGGAATGGGTCTTGATGAACTTGCCGACCCACAGCCCGCCGGTGTAGCGCCCCGCCTTCCTGGTGGGCAGCGTATGGTTGGTGCCGATCACCTTGTCCCCGTTTGCCACATTCGTGCGCGGGCCCAGGAACACCGCGCCGTAATTGGTCATCTTCTCCAGGAACCAGTCATCCCGGTCGGTCATGACCTGAACATGCTCTGACGCCATGTCCTCCGAGACCGCCAGCATCTCGTCGTGATCGGCACACAAGATGATCTCGCCATAGTCCTCCCACGACACCCGCGCGGTATCCGCCGTGGGCAAGATCGCCAGCAGGCGGTCGATCTCGGCCATCGTGTCCAGCGCCAGCTTGCGGGAATTGGTGATCAGGACGGCGGGCGAATTATACCCATGTTCCGCCTGCCCCAAGAGGTCGGTGGCGCACATCTCGCCATCGACCGTGTCATCGGCGATCACGCAGGTCTCGGTCGGTCCGGCGAACAGGTCGATGCCCACCCGGCCGAAAAGCTGGCGCTTGGCTTCGGCGACAAAGGCATTTCCGGGTCCGACCAGCATGTCCACCGGCGCGATCGTTTCGGTGCCGATGGCCATGGCGCCCACGGCTTGCACGCCGCCCAGCACCAGGATCTCGTCGGCGCCCCCTTCATGCATGGCCGCCACGATCGCGGGATGCGGCTTGCCGCCCACCGGCGGGGCCGAGGCCACGATGCGTTTGACGCCTGCAACCTTGGCCGTCAGCACCGACATGTGGGCCGAGGCCACCATCGGAAACTTTCCGCCCGGCACGTAGCAACCGACGGAATTCACGGGAATATTCCTGTGCCCCAGGATCACGCCCGGCAGGGTTTCCACCTCGATGTCCACCATCGAGGCGCGCTGCGCTTCGGCAAAGCGGCGGATCTGGGTCTGCGCGAAGCGGATATCCTCCATCTCGCGCGTTGTGACCTGCTGCATCGCCGCGTCGATCTCGGATCGGGTCAGGCGGAACGCGGCGGGCTCGTACCTGTCGAACTTCGCCGACAGATCGCGCACGGCTGCATCCCCGCGCGCCTCGATCTCGGACAAGATGCCTTCCACGATGCCGCGCGTCCTGGCATCATCCTCAGCCCGTTCCGAGGCCGGTTTGCCGCGTTTGAGATACTCCGCCATCTTCCACATCCTCCCGATGGAACATGGTGAAAGATACCGGCCCGGTGAGGCAGGGCAAGGGAAATCTGCATACGTTTGCAAATGCAGCGCGACGCTCCGCCTAGCGCATGGCCTGCCCTTGCCCGTCGAAATAATGTCGTTTTGCGGGATCAAGGATCAGCCCGACCCCGGCACCGGGCCTCAGCATGGTTTCGCCATCCGTTCGAACCGTAAGCTTGCCCGCCGGCCCGCAATCCACGATCAGGAACATGTCCGCCCCCAGATACTCGGCCACATCGACAACCCCGTCAATCTGTCCCGTGCCGGTGTCGCCCAGGCTGATGGCCTCGGGACGGATGCCCAGATGCACCGCCCCCGCAGGGGCCGCATCGATCCGCAAGCCTTTCTGGTCCAGCGGCAGGACATTCATCTTGGGTGATCCGATGAACTGCGCCACGAACAGGTTTGCGGGGCGGTCATACAGCTCTCTGGGGGGACCGACCTGTTCGATCCTGCCCGCCTGCAGCACCACGATCCGGTCGGCCAGCGTCATCGCCTCGACCTGGTCATGGGTCACGTAGACCATGGTGGAATTCAGGCTCTGGTGCAGCTTGGCGATCTCGTAGCGCATCTCGACCCGCAGGGCCGCGTCGAGGTTCGACAAGGGCTCGTCAAACAAGAACGCGGTCGGGTCGCGCACGATCGACCGCCCGATGGCCACGCGCTGCCGCTGTCCGCCCGACAGATCCTTGGGCCGGCGCTCCAGGTAGTCTTCCAGCCGCAAGGCGCGCGCGGCCTCGGCCACCTTCGCGTCGATCTCCGCCTTCGATGCGCCCGCGGTTTTCAGCGAGAACCCCATGTTCTCGGCGACCGACATATGCGGATAGAGCGCATAGCTTTGAAACACCATCGCCAACCCGCGCTTCGACGGAGGCTCGGCGGTGGCGTCGCGGTCGTCGATGATCACCTGCCCGCGCGACGTTTCCTCGAGGCCCGCGATCATCCTGAGCAACGTGGATTTCCCGCACCCCGATGGCCCCACGAAGATCACGAACTCCCCATCTTCGATGGCCAGGTCCACGCCCTTGATGACCTGCACCTCGCCGAACCATTTCTCGACGGATTTCAGCTCGATCGCACCCATGTCTCAGCCCTCCCCAAGTGTTGGGCTGGCCCAAGACAGCCAGACCGCCGCCGTCCATGTGAATGTGCCCCCGCCCGCGGGCGTGCCATCCATAGGATCGAAATATTCGGCGAACCCGTTGCCGGCGATCAGCCGCGCGGTGTCGGTGCGGATGCGCGCGGCCTCTGCCGTCAGGCCGGCCTCCGCCAGGCCATTGCCCGCCATGTAGTTCATCACCGCCCAGACCGGCCCGCGCCAATAGCGCAGGCTGTCGAATGCGGGCCCCTGGGGATCATAACTCGGCACCGCGTAGACCGTCGCCTCCAGCACCCGGCGCAGCGCGGGCAGGGCCCGGTCATCGCGCAACCCCGCCCACCAGCACAGGAACGATGCGTTCGACAGCACGCCCGCGAAATTCCCGCTCACCAGGTTCTTGGAATCGTAGCCCCCGATGGCCGGGTTCCACAGCGTTTCGGCCCCCATCTGCAAATGCGCGATCCACCCATCGATCCGGTCCGTCGGCTCCCCCAGGACCGTGGCCATCTCGCGCAGATCGCGTGTCGCCCTGAGCGCAGTGAAGGTCATCGTCGGATCGGCCACGCGAAACGGGCTTTCGGCGGCGATGCGCGCATCGTCCCAGGCCCGCGCGCGCCCGAACTGCACCAGCCAGATATAGCGGTCGTAGTCCTCCTTGGTCGGCCGCATGGACGCATCCACATGGCCCGTATCGCGCCGGGTGTAGGGGGCAACCCCCACGGGATTGATCCCCGCCATGGCCTCGTCCCAGTCAGGGGCATTGTCGCGCCCGGCCTCCCAGGGATGCGTGATGACCACGGCTCCGGTCTCCGCGCGCGCCTCGATGATCCAGCGGTGATAGGCCAGCAATCTGGGAAACAGGGCCTTCAGCCGCGCCAGCCCCGCCGACGGATCGCGCAGGTAGATCCGCCACGCCAGCGAGGCCGCCACCGGCGGCTGGCTGATACCCGAGGACGCCAGCGTGCAGGCCCCGCGCCCCACGGCGTGCTCCGTTCCCCAGACATCGGGCCCCGGAAAATAGCCCGGATCGGTGCGATGGAACAGGATATGAGGGACCATCCCGTTGTCCCATTGCCCCGAGAACAGCGTCTCGATCTCGCGCCAGGCACGGTCGATGTCAAAGGCCGCAAAGCCCAGGCCCGCAAAGGCGCTGTCCCAGTTCCACTGGTAGGGATA
>CAYWTM010000019.1:0-39093 GCA_964460185.1 uncultured Roseicyclus sp.
CAGGATGATCAGCACGATATAGGCCGCTGTCACCGGCAACCCCATGCCAAGGATCAGGCTGGCGATCAGCGCGAGGATCAGCGCCAGCACGATGTTGCCACCCGAGAACGCGATCATCATGGCCGAGAATTTCAGGCCCAGGCCGGTCAGGCCCACGACGCCCACGATGATCCCCGCCACCGCGCAGGCCATGGAGACCGCGACCGCGTTGCGCGCGCCCAGTTCCAGTGCCTCCAGCGTCAGCTCGACCCCCCTGCGGCACAGCCCGACAAAGCCCGCCATCGTCGGGCCGGTGGCCGCGAAATGCCACAGCGCCCTCGCAGAGGCCGCGGCAATGATCGACAAGATCGCATAGAAGCCCACGCGCATCGGCGAATATCCCGCAACCAGCAGCGCCACCAGCGCAACCAGCGGCAACAGGAAATGCCAACCGTCGGCCAGAACCTTGCGCACACTGGGCAGGTCTGCAGCGTCAAGGCCCGTCATGCCCTGTTTCACCGCCGCGATATGCACCAGCAGGTACACAACGCCGAAATACAGGACCGCCGGAAAGATCGAGACCAGCACGATGTCCACGTAGGGCATCCGGGTGAACTCGCTCATCAGGAAGGCGCCCGCCCCCATGAGCGGCGGCATGATCTGTCCACCGGTCGATGCGCCGGCCTGCGCGGGACGGTAGCCGAGTTTCTTCATCAGCGGGATCGTGAAGGCCCCCGTGGTGACGACGTTGGCAATGGCCGAACCGGAAATGGACCCCATGCCCGCCGAGGCGATCACCGCGGCCTTTGCCGGGCCGCCGCGCTGCTTGCCCGTCGCGGCATAGGCCAGGTCGATGAAGAACTTGCCCGCGCCGGTCACTTCGAGAAAGGCGCCGAACAGGACAAAGATGAAAACGAAGGTCGCGGCAACGCCCAGGGGAATGCCGAAGATACCTTCGGCGCCAAGGGTCATCTGGCTGGCGACACGTTCGAGCGAATATCCCCTGTGGTTTAGAATGCCGGGCATCCAGTCGGCCAGGAATGGCAGTTCGCCCCGGCTGCCCGCAAAGGCATAGGCGATGAAGACAACACCGATGATCGTCATGCCGAGCCCCACGGCCCGGCGCGCGCCCTCGAGCACGACCGCGATGGTCAGGATGCCCATCAAGACATCGATGTCGCGCGGAAAGATCTGGTTGGCGATGATGTCGATATTCAACGGGACCCACGCGCCCGCCGCAATGCCGCAGGCGATAAGGGTGCCGTCGATCGCCCACCCCAGCACGCCGCGCGGGCGACCGGGCCCAAAGACCGGATAGATCAGGAAACACAGCACCAGGACGAACCCGAGATGGATGGGCCGCTGAAAGAACAGGCCAAGCGGCTGCACGCCCGCCGCGTAAAGCTGAAACAGCGACAGCGCGATCCCGATGATCGCTATGACGCGCAGCTCGATCCGGGGCTGACGAAATTCGGTCGGGCTGATCGTGGTGTCGGCGGCCATCAGTCTTGGTTCCTTGTCAAAGCGATCCGCACGCGTTCGCGCGGGGCAACCGCAGAGAGGGACACAACGGTATCTCCCACCTGCAACCGATGATCGACGGTACCGCGCCCCGGACGCAGCACATAGGCGTCGCCCGGCACGGGCTCATCGATATCGAGAATGAAATAGCCGCCTTGCCCATCCGACACCTGCCGCCCCCGGCCGGGGATGTGATCAAGACCGGCCGCGAAGTCGGGAAGATGCGAATGCACGAGCACCATGTGCCCGCCCCGGTTTTCGTAGCAATCGGACACCTCGAAGCCCTGCACCGAGTGATGCCAAAGCACGCACCATTCGGTGCCTTCGGGAACCGGCAAACGGGTGATTTCGCGGCCGTCCTCGTGCGTGGCGACAAGCTCGTCGGCAAGTGCCGCACCAGGCGTAGAGAGAAAGAGGAGGGCCATCAGCCCTCCTCTCAACCACAGTGTCACGGGCGCAGCGCGTCCGGAACGGTGCCGCCGATCTCTTCATAGTAGCGGATCGCACCGGGGTGCAGCGGCACGGGTGTCGCCGCCAGGGTGAACTCGACCGTGGTCTGGTTCGCCGCCGGGTGCACCGCCTGAAGCTCGGCGATGTTTTCGAACATCGCGCTGGTGATCGCATACGCCAGATCATCCGACATCTCGGACGACACCGCCAGAACATTGGGAATACCCAGAACGGCCACATCCCCATCGACGCCATTGTAAGTGCCGCCCGCAAGCGTGGTCATGGCGAAGGTTGGGTTGCCCGCCATCGCGGCGGCCATTTCATCGGCTGTCAGTTCGATGACGACGATGTCTTGCGTGGTCGCAAGGTTCAGGATCGATGATGTCGGTGCACCCACCGACCAGAAACCCGCATCGATGTCGCCATTGGCCAGCGCATCGGCGGTTTCGTTGAAGTTCAGGCGCTGTTCCTCGATATCGTCATAGGTCAGGCCATTGGCTTCGAGGATCGCCGCGGCGTTGACCTCGGTGCCCGAACCGGGCGCGCCGACGGACACGCGCATGCCACGCAGATCCGACAGGCTGGAGATGCCGCTGCCTTCGAGGGTCACAATATGCACCATGTTCGCATACATGGACGCCAGACCGCGGATCATCGGCAATTGCTGCCCTTCGAAACGGCCGGTGCCTGAGTAGGCCTGCACGACCGTATCGGCCAGCGCAAGCGCAAGGTCCGCGTCGCCCGTCGCGATCAGGCCCATGTTTTCGACCGACGCACCGGTCACCTCTGCGGTCGCGGAATAGCCGTCGACATGGGTGTTGATCACCTCTGCCAAGCCGCCGCCGACCGGGAAATAGACCCCACCGGTTCCGCCCGTCGCGATCGAAAGTTGTTCTTGCGCAAACGCCGGAGCGCCGAAGCTCATGGCCACCAGTGCCGCCGATCCAATCAGGCCAACCGGCCCGCCAAATGCGAGTTTAAGCATTATATCCTCCCTTATCAGGCATATCGCCCATTTTGTCCCGCTGTACGCTTCAGGACTTGAGGCATCTTAAAAGAGTTTTGCGGGAGTAACAGGGGTTTTTCCCGCGCAGGCGGCTAAATCTTGCGGATTTGTCCCTCTGGAATGATCGCAAGAAATCATCGACGGGCGGTGCGCGCCAGCTTGGCAGGCAAGATGAAAGCCTGCCCCGGAGGATGCTCGCGGGCGCTGGCGGGACAGCCGCACTCCTGTCGACGCCGGTTGTATATACGAACGCGTCGCGGCAGAATGGCCGCCGATGCCGGCGCGCGGTGACCAGACCGGCACAATGTCGCACCGCACCGTAAGGCGCTGAAAAAGGATGGAGCCCTTGGCCGAGGCAAAAACAAGATCGCTCAACGCGAGAATCAAGGAACATCTTCTCGCCGGGATCGTGAGCGGACGGTGGCAGGAAGGCGACAAGATCCCCTCGGAAGCGGACCTTTGCGAAATGTTTTCGGCGTCGCGCATGACCGCCAATCGTGCGGTCAAGGAATTGACCGAACAGGGCTACCTGGTGCGCGCTCAAGGTGCCGGAACCTTCGTCGCCAAGGCGACCGTGTCGGCAACGATTCTGGAAATTCGCAGCATCAGGCACGAGATCGAGGCATCCGGCGGCACCCATCGCGCCCGCGTCCTGCGCATGGAGCGTGTTCCCGTCAGCCCCGGGTTGGCCGCCGAAACGGGCCTGTCCGAGACCATGGAAATGGTGCTGTTCGAGGCAGTTCACACCAATGACGGACGGCCGATCCAGTTTGAACGGCGTTTCGTGAACCCGGACCTGGCGCCGGGGTTCGCGGCCCAGGATTTCACCGATGCGTCCGCGTCGGAATACCTGTTGCAGACGGTGTCCTACACCGAGGCCGAACACCAGATTTCCGCGATTGCCGCGGATGCGGAAATTGCGAGGTTTCTGGCGATCCGCGAGGGCGCACCCTGTTTGCGCATGTTGCGGCGCACCCGCCTGGGCGGGGTGCTGGTCACCCAGGCGGAACTGGTGCATCCGGGTGCCGATTTCACGCTGACCGGCAAACTGCCGGTGCCAAGCCAGCTGACACGGGCCGAATGATGGGCCTCGGGGCGAAGGGCGGCGCGGGTCGCCTCCGTCACAAGATACCCGGCAGGTTCAGGCCGTTTTCGCGGGCGCATTCAAGGGCGATATCGTAGCCCGCATCGGCGTGGCGCATCACACCCGTGGCCGGATCGTTCCACAGAACGCGCGCGATGCGACGGTCCGCATCGGCGGTGCCGTCGCAACAGATCACCATGCCGGAATGCTGGCTGAAGCCCATGCCGACGCCACCGCCGTGGTGCAGGCTGACCCAGGTCGCGCCGCTGGCGACGTTCAGCATCGCATTGAGAAGCGGCCAGTCGCTGACTGCGTCGGATCCGTCCTTCATCGCTTCCGTCTCGCGGTTGGGCGACGCGACCGAGCCGCTGTCGAGATGGTCGCGCCCGATGACGATGGGGGCCTTCAGCTCTCCTTTGCGCACCATTTCGTTGAAGGCGAGGCCAAGCTTGTCGCGGACGCCAAGGCCCACCCAGCAGATGCGGGCCGGCAGCCCCTGAAAGGCGATGCGCTCGCGCGCCATGTCCAGCCAGTTGTGCAGATGCGGGTCGTCGACCAGTTCCTTCACCTTGGCGTCGGTCTTGTAGATATCCTCGGGATCGCCCGACAAGGCGCACCAGCGGAACGGCCCGACCCCTCGGCAAAACAGCGGCCGGATATAGGCGGGCACAAAGCCGGGAAAGGCAAAGGCGGTCTCAAGCCCTTCCTCCAGTGCGACCTGCCGGATGTTGTTGCCATAATCCAGCGTCGGCACGCCCGCGTTCCAGAAATCGACCATCGCGGCCACATGGGTTTTCATGCTGGCACGCGCGGCGGCCTCCACCGCCTTGGGATCGCTTTCCTGTTTTTCGCGCCACTGGGCGACGTTCCAGCCTTGCGGGAGGTAGCCATGAACCGGATCGTGGGCCGAGGTCTGATCGGTGACGATATCGGGATGCACGCCCCGGCGGACAAGCTCGGGGAACACATCCGCCGCATTGCCGATCAGCGCGATGGATTTCGCCTCGCCCGCTGCGGTCCAGCGCCTGATGGTTGCAAGCGCCTCGTCCAGATCATGTGTCTTTTCATCGACATAGCGGGTACGCAGGCGAAAATCGGCGCGGGTCTCGTCGCATTCGACGGCAAGGCAGCAGGCCCCGGCCATGACCGCCGCCAGCGGCTGTGCGCCGCCCATGCCCCCCAAGCCCGCAGTCAGGATCCAGCGGCCCTTGAGGTTGCCATCATAGTGCTGGCGTCCGGCCTCCATGAAGGTCTCGTAGGTGCCCTGCACGATGCCCTGGGTGCCGATATAGATCCATGATCCGGCGGTCATCTGGCCATACATCGCCAGCCCGCGCTTATCGAGTTCGTTGAAATGGTCCCAATTGGCCCAATGGGGCACCAGGTTGGAATTGGCGATCAGCACGCGCGGCGCATCGGTGTGGGTGCGAAACACCCCCACGGGTTTGCCCGATTGCACAAGCAGGGTCTGATCGCTTTCGAGATCCTTCAACGCCGCCACGATGGCGTCGAAATCCTTCCATGTCCGTGCGGCCCGCCCGATGCCGCCATACACGACAAGCTCGTGCGGGTTTTCGGCCACATCCGGGTGCAGGTTGTTCATGAGCATCCGCATCGGCGCCTCTGTCAGCCAGCTCTTGGCGGTGATCTCGGGCCCTGTGGGCGGGTAGACGTCGCGCATGTTGTGACGGGGATCGGTCATGACATATGCCTTTGCTTGGGGGCCGGTTCGGCCGGTATCGTCGAAATGGCGGGGCGGGGCGCGGTCACCGTTGGCCCGTGGGTCGGCAAGGCCCCGGCCGGCGTCATGGCGCGGCCTCGAGTTCAGGAAGCGAAAGCCCCTCGCAGATCGCGGCGCCCGACACCAGCGCGCTGGCCGCCGCGATGTCGGGGGCCAGGTAGCGATCGGGGCCGAGCGACGGGACATGCGCCCGCAGCCGCGCCAGCAGACCCTGCAACGGCGGGCTTGTCCGCAGGGGCGCGCGAAATTCGACGCCCTGCCCCGCGCACATCGCCTCGATCCCGATGATCGTGCTGAGATTGGCATTCATCCGCGCCAGGCGCCGCGCGCCATGGGCGGCCATCGACACGTGATCCTCCTGGTTGGCGGAGGTCGGTGTCGAATCCGTCGAACAGGGGTTTGCCAGGTGCTTGTTCTCGCTCATCAGCGCGGCCGTGGTCACCTCGGCGATCATCAGGCCGGAATTCAGGCCCGGTGCGGGCGTCAGGAAGGGCGGCAGATCGAAGCTCAGCGTCGGGTCCACCATCAAGGCCACGCGCCGCTGCGCGATCGCCCCGATCTCGGCCAGCGCGATGGCGATCATGTCGGCGGCAAAGGCCACGGGTTCGGCGTGGAAGTTGCCGCCGGAAACGATCTTGCCATCGCCCGTCAGGACCAGCGGATTGTCCGTCACCGCGTTGGCCTCGATCCGCAAGGTGCGCGCCGTCATCCGCAACAGGTCAAGCGCGGCGCCGGTCACTTGCGGCTGGCACCGGATGCAGTAGGGGTCCTGCACCCGCGTGTCGCCCTCGCGGTGGCTGTCGCGGATCGCGGAGCCGTCCATCAGGCCACGCATGGCATCGGCCACCTCGATCTGTCCGGGCTGCCCGCGCAAACGGTGGATCTCGGCCTCCAGCGGCGCGGTGGAGCCCATGATCGCGTCGGTCGACAGGCACGACACGGCAATCGCCGCGCGCAGGTTGTCCCAGGCCGCGAAAAGGCCGGTCAGCGCACAGGCGGTCGAAAACTGGGTGCCATTGATTAGCGCCAGCCCCTCCTTGGGGCCAAGGGTGACCGGTGTCAGTCCGGCCTCGGCCAGCGCCTCGGTCCCGGGCATCACGTGACCGCCCACGCGCGCCTCGGCCTCGCCCATCATGACCGCCGCCATGTGGGCAAGCGGGGCCAGATCGCCCGATGCGCCGACGGACCCCTGCACCGGGATCACCGGCGTCACGCCGCGATCCAGCATCGCCTCGATCAGGCGCACGGTGGCAGGGGCCACGCCAGACGCGCCGCGCCCCAGCGAGATCAGCTTGAGCGCCATCATCAGCCGCGTTGTCGGCACATCGAGCGCCTCGCCCACGCCGCAGGCATGGCTGAGGATCAGGTTGCGCTGAAGCGTCGCCGTGTCGTCGCGCGCGATCTTGATCGAGGCCAGTTTGCCAAAACCGGTGTTGACCCCGTAGACCGGTTCGCTGCCCGCCGCGGCGCGCTGCACCAGCGCATGCGCCGCCTCGATCGCGGGAAAGGCGCTGTCATCCAGCACCACGGGCGCGCCGTGCAAGATCGCGCGCAACTGGCTGAGTGTGACCTGACCGGGAACCAGGCTCATGGGGTGACCTTTCCATCGAACCAGCGCTCGAACAGCGGGTTGAAGCCGATCCGGTAGGCAAGCTCTGCGGGGTGTTCGACATCCCAGACCGCCAGATCGGCGCGCAGCCCCGGCGCGATACGGCCCGCATCGGCGAGCCCCAGCGCCTTTGCCGCATTGGCTGTGATCCCCTGCAGCGCCTCTTCGGGGGTCAGGCGAAACAAGGTGCATCCCATATTGGCCGCGAGCAGCAGCGAGGTCATCGGCGACGAGCCGGGATTGGCATCGGTCGCCAAGGCCATCGGAACGCCATGGGCGCGAAACGCGGCCACGGGCGGCATCTGCGTTTCGCCCAGTGTGTAGAAGGCGCCCGGCAGCAGCACGGCCACGCTGCCCGCGCGGGCCAGCGCGATCGCATCGGAAGCGGTCGCGTATTCGACATGATCGGCCGACAAGGCCCCGTAGCGTGCGGCCAGCGCAGTGCCCCCGCCATGCGAAAGCTGTTCCGCGTGGAGCTTGACCGGAAGGCCAAGGTCGGCCGCGACATCGAACACGCGGGCCATCTGCGGGGCGGAAAACGCGATCCCCTCGCAAAAGCCGTCGACCGCGTCGACCAGCCCCTCGGCATGTGCGGCGCGCAAGGCAGGCAGGCATACCTGGTCAAGATAGGCGTCAGGGCGGTCCTTGTATTCGGGCGGCACGGCGTGCGCGCCCAGAAATGACGTCACCACACGAACGGGCCGGGCGCGGCCGATGGCGCGCGCAACGCGCAACATGCGCAACTCGGTTTCCAGATCCAGACCGTAGCCCGATTTGATCTCGACCGTGCCTACACCCTCGGCCATCAGCGCATCGACCCGGCGCAGGGCATCGGCCAGCAGTTCATCGTGGTCCGCCTTGCGGGTGGCCGCGACGGTGGACACGATGCCGCCGCCCGCGCGCGCGATGTCCTGGTACGAAGCCCCTTGCAGCCGCATCTCGAACTCGCGCGCGCGGTTGCCGCCATGCACAAGATGGGTGTGGCAGTCGATCAGGGCCGGCGTGACCAGACGCCCCTCCAGATCACGCGCGACCGGTGAAGCCGGGGCATCCGCGCCCTGCCCGACCCAGGCGATGCGTCCGTTTTCGATCAGCACCGCGCCGTCGGAGATCAGGCCATAGGGACCGGACGCCGAAAAGGTCGCAATCGTGGCATTGGTCAGCAGCATGCGGTTCCCACTTGATCGAAGGGATGGGAAACAGCTAATGTATATACATCTTGAGTGTCAAGCAGCGGAGGCGTGTGATGCAGCAGATTTGGGCCCGCCATGCGCTTGTCGGGGATGCCTGGATGCACGATGTCCGCATCCGCGTCGACGGCGGCAGGATCCGCGATGTGACCCCGTCCGTCGCGCCCTGCGGCCACCAGGTCGGACTGCTTGTCCCTGCCCCGGCCAATTGCCACAGCCACGCGTTCCAGCGCGCAATGGCGGGTCTGACCGAAAGGCGCGGGCCTGCGGTAGACAGTTTCTGGACCTGGCGGCAGTTGATGTTCCGGTTTCTCGACCGCCTGGACCCTGACCAGATCGAGGCCATCGCGGCCTTCGTGCAGATGGAAATGCTGGAGGCCGGATATGCGTGCAACGTGGAGTTTCACTATCTGCACCACGCGCCCGGCGGCGTGCCCTACGACGCGCTTGCCGAAACCAGTGCCCGGGTCGCCGCCGCGGCCGAGACCACCGGCTGCGGCCTGACCCTGCTGCCGGTCCACTACGAGTTCGGCGGTCTGGACCGGCGCGCGCTTGGTCCGGGCCAGCTGCGGTTCGGCAATGATACGGACCGTTTCACGCGACTGCACGAAGGCGCAGCTTCAGCATTGCAGGCCCTGCCGGGGGATACCCGCATCGGCGTGGCGCCACATTCGCTCAGGGCGGTTGCGGCCCGTGATCTGCCATACCTGCGCACGCTTGCGGGGGGCGCGCCGTTCCATATGCACCTTGCCGAACAACCGGCCGAGGTGGACGAGGTCAAGGCAGCCCTGGGTGCGCGGCCCGTCGAATGGGTGCTTGGTGCGGTGGGCGCGGATGAAACCTGCACCTTCATCCACTGCACCCAGATGGAACCGCACGAGACCCTGGGCCTTGCCGCCTCGGGCGCCGTGGCCGGGCTGTGTCCGCTGACCGAGGCAAATCTGGGTGACGGCATTTTCGATGGCGTGCGCTGGATGGAGGCCGGAGGCCGCATCGCGATCGGGTCCGACAGCAACATCCGCATCTCGCTGGCCGAGGAACTGCGTCAGCTCGACACCACGCAGCGCCTGCGTGATGGCAGCCGCGCGGCGCTGGCCACGCCCGAACGCTCTGCCGGGCGCCGCCTGGTGCAAGCCATGGCCGAGGGCGGCGCACAGGCCGCCGGACGCGGCAGCGGGCGGATCGAGGCCGGCCAGTGGGCCGATCTTCTGGCGCTCGACACGACCCACCCGGATCTGTCCGGCCTGACCGGGGACACGACGCTGGACAGCTTTGTCTTCGCGGGTGGCACGGACATGGTGCAAGACGTCTGGTCGGCCGGCCGCCATGTCGTCACCGGCGGCCGCCACATCCGCCGGGACGCGATCACGCGCACCTACCGCGCGGCAGTGGCCGGACTGCGCGACGGGATCTGACGCGTCCGCCGCCGCCCTTCCCCGCGGAACCATTCTCCAACATCGTATTGCCGCAAGGCGCATTTGCTGGCACCACCGTTGCGTGGCCCGAGGGCACCCGCACAGAGAGACCTTAAAAAATGCATTTTTCCCGTTATCCCCGCGTTCACCTGGCGCATTTGCCGACGCCGCTTGAACCCATGCCGCGCCTGTCCAAGGAACTGGGGGTGGAGATCTGGATCAAACGTGACGATTGCACGGGCATGTCTTCGGGCGGGAACAAGACCCGCAAGCTGGAGTTCCTGATGGCCGAGGCCGAAGACATGGGCGCCGACATGGTGATGACCCAGGGCGCGACCCAATCGAACCATGCGCGGCAAACGGCGGCTTTTGCAGCCAGAATGGGAATGGCCTGCCACATTCTGCTAGAAGATCGCACAGGCTACAACAACGCCAATTACAACGAGAACGGCAACGTCTTGCTGGACCATCTGCATGGCGCCACGACCGCGAAATTTCCGGGCGGCCACGACATGCCCGCAGAAATGGAACGCGCCGCCGAGGCCGAGAGGGCGAAGGGAAAAACCGTTTACGTGATACCGGGCGGCGGGTCGAACCCGACCGGTGCGCTGGGATATGCCAATTGCGCGCTGGAATTGCTGGGTCAGGCCAATGATCGCGGCCTGAGGATCGACCGGTTGGTGCATGCAACAGGGTCATCCGGCACGCAGGCGGGACTGGTGACCGGCTTGGCCGCGTTGAATTCCGGCATACCGGTCCTCGGCATCGGCACCCGGGCCCCACGCGAAAAGCAAGAGCAGATGGTCTATGACCTGGCGGTCCGCACCGCGGACAAGCTCGGCTGTGCGGGCGTTGTCACCCGCGAGCACGTCGTCGCGAATACCGACTACGTGGGCGACGGCTACGGCCTGCCAACGCAAAGCGGGCTGGAGGCGATCAAGATGTTCGCCGAACTCGAAGGCATCTTGCTGGACCCGGTATATTCGGCCAAGGGCGCCGCCGGCCTGATCGACCTGGCCCGCAAGGGCGCGTTCGAGGGCCAGCGGGTGGTCTTTTTGCACACGGGCGGATCGGTGGGGTTGTTCGGCTACGACTTTGCATTCGATCACTCCGATCGCTGGGTGACGGGCTGAGGGGATGGGCCGCAAGCGCGTCATCGGTGTTCTGGGCGGCATGGGACCGGAGGCAACGATCTTGCTACAGCAACGGCTGCTGGCGGCTGTGCAGGCGAAGGATGACGCCGATCACATCCCGTTGTTGATCGATATGAACCCGCAGGTCCCGTCGCGCATAGCGCACCTGATCGAAGGGACCGGCGACAGCCCTGCCCCGGTTCTGATCGACATGGCGCAACGACTTGAACGCGCTGGTGTCGCCGCGCTGGCCATGCCTTGCAACACGGCCCATGCCTATCTGGACGACATCCAATCCCAGGTGTCGGTGCCATTCCTGAACATGATTGCCCTGACCGCTGACGCCGCGCGCCGCGCTGCGCCGCCGAATGCGTGCGTCGGAATACTGGCCTCGCCCGCGACCCGGCCCACCCGGCTTTTTGACAAAGCCCTGGAAGATGTCGGGCTGCGACCCGCGTGGCCGAACGACGATCATGGCTTGTTGGCGGCTATTCGGATCATCAAGGCGCAAGGGGTGACCGCACAGGCGCGCGCGGTGTTGGGCCGCGCTTCGCGGGATCTCTTGGACCAGGGCGCCGGTCTGCAGATCATCGGGTGTTCCGAATTCTCGCTCATGCCCGATGCGCTGGCCGCCGGGGCGCAACCGCTGGATGCCATGGATTGTCTTGCCGAGGCGGTCGCCGCGTTCTCTCGATCCGACTGAGACCCCCTGTGCGGGCGGGTGGCGCCGCGATCGCGCGCTTTCTCTCTGCCGCAAGCGTTGCGGCCTATTCCTGCACCGGATTGACCTTGCTCAATGACACCATGCCCCGCGCCTGATTGGGTTGTGTCAGATGCCGCCTTGATCGAAAGGGATGGAGAGATGCACCGACCAAGCACATGGGCCCTGGTAAGCAACGGCACCCACGCGTTCATCCTCAAGGGGTTGGAAGGCAAGGACCGCCCTGCCCCGGTCGCACTGGTCAGCGAGGACACATCAACCAAGCTGGGCGAGATCATGGCCGACAAGCCCGGACGCAGTTTTGCGTCCGGCGCGGACGGACGGCGGTCTGCCATGGAGCCGGGTTCCGACCCGTTGCACCGGCAGATGGAAGTCTTTGCAAAAGACACGCTGGCCCGTCTGGAAAAACACCATCTTGCATCCGAGTTCGAGCGCCTCGCGATCTTTGCGGCGCCCAAGATGCTGGGGGTCTTGCGCAAGGAAATGCCCGGCGGCTTGAAAGATGCCATCATGCTGGAACGCGCGGCCAACCTGGTCCACCTGCCCGAGCACGACTTGCGCGATACCGTTGTGAGCGAGTTGCACGACGCACGCTGGGGGGAATAGGCACCGCCCGCGTCTTTTCGCAATCAGGTGACCTTTGACCGGCTCAAATTACCTTGCATCGGGTTGCGGCAGGTTGCTTGGTGGGCCAATGCCCATGCCACGCCGATATCTCGCCCTTTTTCGGATCGCCGATCGCCACGGCATCGCGTTGTCCGTCGCGGCGATGATGGCCATCACGATCGCCAGCCTGATGCCGCGCGGTGGAGTTGGCGATCCCGGTGAGGCCGACAAGATCGCCCATGTTCTCGCCTACGGGGCCGCAACGCTGCCGGCGGCCGTGGGCCGCACGGCGCCTGCGATTTGGGTGGCAGCGGCTGTCATCGGGTGGAGCGGCCTGATCGAGCTCGTTCAGCCCCTGATCGGTCGCAGCGGCAGCCTGTCCGACCTGGTGGCGAACGCGGGCGGCGTGGCGATCGGGCTGGTGTTGGCATACTTTCTGCGCAAGGCCTCAGCCTAATCGGCACGATCACCATCCGACGCGCACCCTGAACGGACGGCGGGCACATTGCGGGCCGGTCGATCCGCGAGTGTTCGATATCGGCCGGAATGATCTAACGGATGATCGAGGCCAGCAGGTTCATGATCCCGAAACTGACGATGACCGATCCCCAGACCATGACGTTACGTGCGATGATGGCAAATCGATCCACACCGTCGCGTTTGCCCGGCATCGCGCGACCAACGTCTTCAGATGGGTTCTCGTGCATTCTGGTGCGCCCATATTGTTGTTGTCTGGCTCGAATACTCGACACTGCACGTTTGGACCTCGTGGCGAGGCCTCATCCTCGAATTCGCCTCGGAACCATAATTGCACAAAAACGTGATGCAGCAATGGGGTGTTGCGCCAAATCCCCCGGGATCAGGGGTTTAATTCCTTAAACTATTGATTTTAATATAAACTTTCCGCCCAAAAATCGGCAGCTTTTCGCCTTTCCAAGGTCCCCAAGGCTGCCATTTTTGTCCGCAAAGCCACACAAGACTGTTTCCAAATCGTAAACAATGCCAGGGCTCGAGGCTTGTTTACGGCGGTCCGGACCCATGGTGAAGCCGGTTTTCCAAGCACCATTCCCGCAGATCATGGCCGACCGCAAGGGCAACGGACCGGCCCTGATGCGGCGGGATTGCGGTGCTGGTCTCTTGCGTGTCGGAAGAGAATGCGCGACGCTGAGACATATTTTTTAAGGGTACCGCCGCGTTTTGTCCGGCTGGTGTATTTCGGTCGGCAAGGAATTTTTCATGAAGGTCTGTGTTATCGGCTTGCGCGGTATTCCCGATGTGTCCGGCGGAATAGAGACGCATTGCGAAAACCTTTTCGACAAGATGACCCGCCAGCATCGCGACGTCGATGTCGTGGTCTATGGCCGCAAACCCTACATCGGGAAAACGCGCTACAAGACCAGCACAGGCATCGAAGTGATCCCCGCCTTTGCCATGCGCAGCAAGTATTTCGAAACCATCTCGAACACGTTCGTTGCGATCGTGCGGGCGCGGTTCCAGGCGCGGGCTGACTGCGTCCACATCCATGCCATCGGTCCGGGGCTTCTGGCCCCTCTCGCGCGCCTATTGGGCATGCCGGTGATCCTGACCCATCACGGCGATGATTTCCGGCGCGCCAAATGGAACAGGTTCGCCCGGAGCATCTTGCAACTGGGAGAGCGGATCGGTGTCGCCAGTGCCGCGCGGACCATCGCGGTGTCGCGCAGCCTGGCCGAACGGTTGCGGGCCGATTATCCCGACAAGGCGGATCGGATCCACTACGTGCCCAACGGCGCCGATCACATCATCGCGCGGGCGCTGGCCGCCGACGGACCTTCTACGCTGCGCGCGCTTGGTCTGACCGAGCGCGGATACATGGTGTCGGTCGGCAGGCTGGTCCCGGAAAAGGGTTTTGCCGACCTGATCCGCGCACACAAGCAATCGGGCGCCGGCGCGCCCCTTGTGATCGTGGGCGGACACAGCAATTCGGACCATGACAAGGAACTGGAGGATCTGGCCCATCCCGGTGTGATCCTGGCCGGCGGCAAGCCACAAGCGCAGGTCGCGCACCTGCTTGCAAACGCGAAACTGTTCATCCTCGCGTCCCACCACGAGGGGCTGCCGATCGCCGCGCTGGAGGCCTGGGCGATGGGCGCGCCGCTTTTGCTCAGCGATATCCAGCCGAACAAGGACCTGGGACTGGGCGACACCCATTATTTCCCCGTCGGAGATGTCGACGCCCTTGGAGATCGGTTGCGGGATGACGCCGAGCCGATCCCGGTCGAGACATTGGACCGAGCGTTCAACTGGTCGTCAATTGCCGATGAAACCATCAAGATCTATAGACTATGTGATGAATTATCGGGCGCCCACGAGGCTCCGCTGACCTGATTGCGCGGCCACGCAGGACCATCGGGGCGCAGGGCTTGTGTAGATTGCCCATGGTGGCTACGTGTTGGGAATAGATTTTTTGTATTTTTTAATTGGTTAGTTAGGGAATTTGGCAGAAATGACCGACGCTTCGGAACATGACACCGCCACCGCCGGAGATTCCACCGGCATCTTGTTCATCGCAGCCGGCAAGCCATTCGTGCATGCCGCCATCGCCGCCGCCGAAAGCGCCAAGGCCGTGATGCCCGGCATCGCTGTCGATCTGTATTGTGACGATGCGCACGGATTTGACATGTCGGTGTTCGACAAGGTCACCATGATCGACGCTCCGCACCGCCGATCCAAGGTCGATTGCCTGCCGATGACGCGGTTCGACCGCACGCTTTATGTGGATACCGACGTGCGGTTCGTGGCCGATGTTCGTGACCTCTTCGAACTTCTCGACCGGTTCGACGTGGCACTGGCGCATGCCCATACCCGCAACCGCGAGGTCACCACCGCAGTCTGGCGCACCGCCTTGCCCGACGCATTCCCGCAATTCAACGGCGGCGTGATCCTGTACAAGTCGAACGAACCGGTCATGGCCTTTCTGAATGCGTGGAAAGAGGCCTACAAGACCGCCGGTTTCAGAAAGGATCAGGTCACCCTGCGCGAGTTGCTATGGGAATCCGAGCTTCAGATCTGTACCCTGCCACCCGAGTACAATGTCAGGTACCGGAAATACCTGTGGATCTGGAAAAAGACCGAAGCACAACCCAGGATCCTTCACTTTGCGTCCTTTCACCGGCAATCCGTGAAGAAGGTCGGGCAAGGCTAGGAGGCGTCATGGCTCTTCACACAGCCTTCAAGCGACCAGAGGTCAAGACCCGCTCCCTTGGGCGGGGTATGGTCATGTCGCGCCGTTCGGTCCTGTCCGGGCTCGTCACATCGGTGGCCATGTTGCCCTGCGCGGGATGGGCCCAGACCGATGGCGCGCAGGCGGTGCAATTCGCATGTTTCCTGCCCGATGGCGCGGGCGACGCGGACGGACGGGATTGGGAAAACGCAGCTCCCTTTCTGTCGGTCGGACGGTTCGCGGCACAGGCGACGCCCGGTCAGTCCTTCTTTCTTGGCGTGCGCGAGTCCGACACCCCCGAAGACTGGTTCGGCGACCAGCTGTTGTGGGATGCCGGGGGCACGGCAGAGGCACCTCTTTACCTGACCTTCGGGCGCGTCAGCGATCCGGACGGGTTTTCTCTCGCGGCCTCGCAGGACGACGCGGCGGTATTTCGGATGATCGGAAACGAAACCGAACCCGGCGAGCGCCCGAATGTGCGCGGCCGACCCTTTGTCACCTTCGGCCCGGCATCGTCCAATCTGTCCATCGCGGGCCCGGCCTATGACAGGTCGGGTGCCAACGGCTTTTTCAGCATCGAGGCCGATGGCGAACTGCGCAACCTGACGTTTTCGGACATTCACGCGCGACAGGCAGGCCGGGTGATCGAAACCGACGGCGGCACATCGCTGGACGGCCTGACCGTCGAACGGTGCAGCGCGGTGGGCCTGATCCGGGGCTTTGCCCGGTTCCGCGATCTGTCCAACGCGGAATTCCGCGACCTCGACCTCGATGCGGATTTCCTTGACGGTGGCGGCGGGCAGGTATGCCAGATCATCGCGGTCGTGCGCGGGCGCAACCTGACGTTTCGCCGAGTGCGGCTGGCCAATGCCATCAACAGCCTTGGCGCCGAGGAACGCGGATCACCCTACATTCAGGGCGATGGTTTGGTGCTGGAAGAAGACACCCACGACATTCGCATCGAGGATTGCCATGCATCCGAAATGGGCGATGGCGGTTTCGACCTGAAATCGGAAGGCGTGCACATGATCGGGTGCACCACGACCCGGTGCAAGCTGGGCATCCGGATCTGGAGCCACCATCCCGGCAACCTGATCGAATCCTGCGTGATGACAGAACCGGTAAGCCGCCCGGGCAATGACGGATCCTGCCTGTGGCTCGCCGGCAATCTGACCGCGCGCGATTGCACGCTGCACGCGACCGAAGACATGTCGCCCATCAGGTTCGGTTCGGGGCCTGACGGTACGGGGGATGCCACCCTGAAGATCGAAGGCGGCGAGATCACGCACTCGCAAGCCGCGACGTTGGTCACCGGATCGGCCGGCGATCTGGAACTGGAAAACGTACTGGTCAACGGGGTCGCGACCAGCGGCCGGTATCGCTGGACAGGATTCCGGTTGCGCCGTCAGTGGCTGTGACGCCTAGAGATCTTTCCAGCTGGCGGCGTCATATCCGAAGATCTCGAAATCCCTGGCGTAAAATGCATGGATCAGGGTGGCCGATGCTTGGGAAAAGCTGGTCGCGGTCTTGATCGACGGATTCTTGCGCGGCACTTCGGCATCCAGTGTTGCCCCGGTCACCTCTGCAAGGCGGGTGCGCAACGGATCGAGCCCGTCTTCCAGCCGAAAGAACTCCGTCCCCTCGATCAGGAATTCGTGCTGTGGACGAATGTGGTTGGAATGCATGTAGGCATTGCGCGAGAACCCCGCGAACGCCGTCCGCAGCCACCGTTCGAAAGACGGTTTCGGAAAGATCCGGTTCTTCAGGCGGGGCCGGGTTATGCGGTAGTTGTACTCGCTCAGGATGCGGGCATAGGGGTTGCGCGTGACGCAGAAACTGTAGTCGAAAAATCCCGGCGCAAACAGTTTGTCCAGCAGGTCACCGTGGAAATGCTGGGGCACGCAGGGAAATTCCGTGGGCCGGTGTTTTTGATACAGGCTCTGATCCGATTTCTCGGACAGCCACGCATTGATCGAGGTCCCGCCGGATTTCGGGATATGGATGAACAGTAGTCTTTTGGCACCGATACGGAACGCTGGCATTGATCCCCCCGCGATTTACTTTTTCTTTCCAAGACGGCGTCGCACCGCCTTGAGAGTCTGGTCCTTCAGCACCTCACCCTCTTCCCCGAACAGAGTGGGCATCACCGTGAACAACACGCCGTAGACAGCCACGAAAACAACCACCATCAGCAAAAGGATCCAGCCCGAAGCAAGTCCAAGCGCCACAAGGCCCATTTTCAGACCGATGAATGCCGCTGCGATCAGCCCGGCAAACAGCGTGTAGGCGACCAGACGCGCAAGGCTCTTGCCGCTGCCGACGCCCACGAACCGTTTCACAAGCATCAGACCCGACAGATGGCAAAACACAACGGCGCCCGAAACGCCTGTGGCCACCCCCCAAAGATCGAACGCCTGCCCGACCCAGGCCCCCGCGATCACCATCGCGGCATAACCCCACTGCCACAGTGCCGCGATATAGACCCGGCCGGCCGCGCGCAGGATCGAATTCACGAATCGATACCCGGTCCGAAAGAACATGACGCTTATGAGGATCTGGAACGGCAGCACCGCCTGATCCCATTGCGGCCCCATCAACGTCAGGATGATTTCGGGCGCCGCCACCACCAAAAGCGCCGTAACGGGGATCTGGGTCATCGCCGTCAGCGACAGGGCGAGGTTCAGGGCCCGTTCCAGACGTTTCTTGTCGTCCTGGATACTGGCCAATGTCGGGAACAACACCTGATCGCCGGCATCGCCCACCAGATGGGCCGCCTGTTTCAACAGCAGGTACGCGCGGGAATAATAGCCAAGCGCCTCGGGGCCGAGAAATCGCCCGACAATGAAGTAATCGGCGTTCTGCGACAGGTAGTTGCCCACGCGCGAAAGGGTGATCCCCAGCCCGAATTGCAGCATCGTCACGAAAACGGGCCAATTGAACCCGACCGCAAGGCCTCTGCGCGCGAAGATCAGGTAGATGACCGTCTGCAGCGTGGCCTGCGCAATCTGCGCGACGATCAGCGCCCAAACGCCGTAACCCAGCAGTGCCATGGTGACGGCGACGGTCCCGTAGCCCAGGAAATAACTGAGCAGACGGATCACGGCCAGTTCGCGGAACCGCATGTTCCGCTGCAGCATGGCTTCGCTGACCAGGCCCAGACCCTTTATGATGAACAAGACCGAAAACGCCTCGATCAGGGGTTCGACTTCGGGGATCTGGTACAGGGCCGCGATCGGCCCCGCGAGCAGATACACGATGCCCGCCATCAGTGCGCCGGTGGCAACGGTCGTCACGAAACCCGTCGCCACGTGGTCGCGGGTCAATTCCTTGACCTGAATGATCGACGGCGCCACCCCGACCCGTCCCAGGGTTTCGGCAAGTGCGACGATCGTCAGCGCGGCGCTGACGATACCGAATTCCTCGGGCAGCAGCAGGCGGGCCAGGATAAGCAGGACCACGATCTTGAGGATCGCCTCCATACCGCCACCGGCGAACAGCCACAAAAGGCTGTTGAGGCTTCTTCCGGTCAGACCCTTTCGCGCCGCGTTGGGGGGGTCGGTGTCGCCTGGCCGATTGTCATCCGGGCCTGTCATTGACGAAACCTCCTTAAAAATGCCCCAAAGTCGGGATAAATCGTTACTTGGGTCAAAGACTTATGAAAATATCGCTGCATTGCAGCATCCATATCCACTTGAGCCTTGCTTTGGTGCCGCGTGAGAGTCAATATCGCAAGCATGTTCGTTTAACCGGTTTGTTTCCGTCCCGAGCCGGGGGCGGAACGTTTTTATGTTTGAAAAGGTCTTTTTATGACGCCTTCACGTTCCGGCGATGACCGCGTTCATTTCTACCTTCCGTCCTTTGCCGGCGGTGGCGCAGAGCGTATCTTCATCCGTCTCGCAAATCATATCGTGTCGTGCGGGCGCGATGTCGTTTTGGTGGTGAACCAGGACAAGGGCCCGTTGCGCGACCTCTTGTCCGGGGATGTGACCCTCCACGTTCTGGGCGCGCCGAAGGCGGCGCTCGCCCTGCCCCGCCTGGTCAGGTACCTGAAGACGAATGCGCCCGATGTTCTGATATCGGCGCTCACCCGGTCGAACGTGACGGCGCTGGCGGCGGCACGGATAGCGGGTGTCGGCACACGTGTCGTCGTGTGCGAACGCAACCAGTTCAGCACCTTTGTTCGTGAGTTTGACCCGATCCGGCAGACCCTGCTCAAGGCCGCCGTGCGGTTTCTCTACCCGTCGGCATACGCCGTCATTGGCAACACGGCCGAGGTGACACGCGATATCGTCGCAGTGGCCAACCTGGACGGCACACAGGCCGCGGTCATTCACAATCCGGCACCGGACGCGCAGCAGATGGACGCAGCGCGCAATTCGGCCCCCGACCATGCATGGTTCGGCGAAGACCGGCCCATCGCCGTCGCCATCGGACGACTGGTGCCTCAAAAAGATTATCCGACGATGCTGCGCGCCGTCGCGTTGTCGCGGCCCGACCTGCGGCTGATCGTTCTTGGCGAAGGACCCGAGAAGACGGCGCTCGAGGCTTTGGCGCGCGATCTCGGCATTGATGACCGTGTGGATTTCTCGGGGTTCCGAATGGATCGTTTCTCATACCTCGTCCGCGCCGACATGTTCTTGCTGAGTTCGGTGACCGAGGGGTTTCCGAATGCCCTGATCGAAGCAGTGACCGCCGGGGTGCCATCGGTTTCGACCGATTGTGCTGGCGGTGGCGCACGCGAAATCATCGGCGAGGACTTTCCGGACCGGATCGTGGGCGTGGGTGACGCGGCCGCGATGGCCAAGGTCATGACCTCCCTTCTCGAGGCGCAAGATCCCGAAAGGGTTGCAGCCGACCGGCATCGCATCGCGAGCATTGCATCACGCTATGACATCGGACGCATCGCCGACGCATTTCTGGCGAGGGCGGGCGCATGACATCACGGTTTCAGATGGTGGAATATGCAATCGCATATGTCGGCTTGCTGTTCATGTCAGGGGCGCTGAACACGTTCCTTGCCCCGCAGGCGGCGACGTCGGCGCCGCTGGTGCAGGCAATGGGCGCCGCGCTTGGGCTCTATTCCATTCTCGGCCTGCTGGCGATGCGAAACGCCACGGGGCGGATCTTCGGGCTTTACTGGTTCGCCCTGATCCCCGTTGTGGTTGCAGCGGCGTCCATGGGGTGGACCGACAACCTCTCCTTGTCGTTCAGGCGGTCCGCGGGTCTTGGCCTGAGCACTGCATTTGCCCTTTGGCTCGCCCTCCGTTTCACACCCAAACAGCTGCTCGGCCTGGTTGTCGCGATGGCCGCCACCGTCATCGCGGCGAGTTTCGTGGTCGTCATGGCCGCGCCAAGTCGCGGAATTCACCAGGCTTACGACCTGTTCGCGGAACACCACGCCGGCAGTTGGCGCGGGCTGTTCGGGCACAAGAACGATTTCGGGCGCGTGGCGTCGTTTGCGGCGTCCCTGCTGATGATCGGGTTTGTGTTCCGCGTTGGTGGCCCGCGCCTGCGCTGGGGGACGCTCGCGCTTGTCGTGCTGGCCGTCTTCATGATCTCGAAATCGAATTCGTCCCAGGCGATTCTCCTGGTGGCCACCGTGCCGGCTTCGGTGCTGGTGCTGCTGTCCATGCGCACGATGATGCCCATGACGCGAACGGTGGTGCTGATCTCGATCCTGCCGATCGTGGTGATTGGCGTGTTGTCGGCCCAGCTCATCTTTGAATATGTCCTGGGGGCCCTGGGGCGCGACGCCACCCTGACCGGACGCACGGAAATCTGGGAAGGCGTCATCCTCGCCCTTGAAGGGAACATGGCGTTGGGCGGCGGATTCGGCGCCGGCTGGGAAAAGGTACGCCCGACCATTGCCGCCCTGACCGGCATCGATGTTGGACATGCCCATAACGGGTTTCTCGATCTTGCGGTGGATATCGGGTTTGTCGGGCTGGCATTGACCCTGACGTTCCTGTTCAGCGTCGGAGTCATGGCGTTCCGGAGCCTGATGCGTGGCATCCAGCCCGAGATCTCGACCATGGCGCTGGCGGTCGTGATCTTTTCATTGATCGGGAATTTCGCCGGATCCTTCTTGCTCTTGCACAACAGCATCTACTGGGTGCTCACCGTTGTCGCTTTCGTTCAACTGCGTGACGCACGCCTGGGCTACACCCCGGCCTTCACGTCGCGCCGCACCGCTGCCTACCAGTCATCCCGGTGGCATGCCGCATGACGGCCCTGGACTTCCATAAGGGAAAAGACCTGTTGCGCAGTGCCACGGTCCGGCCGCGGCGTATCAGTTTCCTGATCAACTCGATGGAGGGCGGCGGCGCCGAGCGGGCGATGGCGAACCTTCTCGAACACCTGCTGCCGCGATTGCACGGCCATGCCGTCGAACTCATCTTGCTTGACGACTTGCCGACGGTGCAAACCCTGCCGAAAGACCTGACGATCCGCACGCTGGATGGTCGGGGCAAGTTGGGGCGCAGCCTGATCGAGCTCGCAAGACACTGGCGCATCACGGCCAACCGCCCCGATGTCTGCATCAGCTACCTGGCGCGGGCCAATGTTCTCAATGCTTGGCTTGCGCGCTGGTTCGGTCATCGGGCGCTGATCAGTGAACGGGTCAATACCTCCAGCCATATCGCCGGGTCGCGCGCGGCGCCGATCCTGAGATGGATCACACGCCTGAGTTATCCGCGCGCGGCAGGTGTCATTGCGGTCAGCGAAGGCGTGGCTACGGATCTGTCACGGAATTTCGGCGTCGCGCGCGACCGGGTTACAGTCATCGGAAACGCCATCGACGCGGCACGGCTGCGCACGCTTGCGGCGCAGCCTGCCCCATTCGAGCTGCCCGAGGATTTCATCCTGGGCATGGGACGTCTGGTCCCGAACAAGAATTTCGCCCTGTTGCTCGATGCCTATGCCGACGTGCCGGGCGCCCCGCCCCTGGTGCTGCTGGGGGAAGGTGTGGAAGAGACCAACTTGCGCGCGCAGGCCGACAGATTGGGGATAAGCGACCGGGTGGTGTTCGCCGGCTTCGTCGCCAACCCCTATCCCGTCGTGGCCAAGGCCCGCGCCCTTGTGTCAGCCTCGCGCGCCGAGGGGTTTCCGAACACGCTGGTCGAGGCCCTGGCGTTGAGCTGTCCGGTGATTGCCACCGATTGCCCGTCCGGGCCGGCCGAAATTCTGGATGCCACGGCCCAAACGAGCCCTCCGTGGTCGGCACATGCGCACGGATTGCTGGTTCCGATGGAAAATCGGGCAGCCATGGCTGCGGCGATGTCCACTCTCTGCAATGACGCAGCGCGGCACGATTATGCTGCGCGCGCAGCAAAAAGGGCCTTGATTTACGGGCACGATGCCGTTGTAGGGGCGTATATGGATATCGTATTCGATGACGAAACAAATAGTTCTTGATGGGGCCGGAATGATTTTGATCGTTATTCTTTGGGCCGAATCGTGTAGTGATTGATGCATTGTTTAGGGAAATTGTCAGATGCGTTTTGGTAATGTCGTAAAGGTAGTGCTCGCCGTGAGCTTGGGGTCGATGGCCTGGGCCATGCCCGTGTCGGCTCAAGAAGGATACCCGATGGGTCCGGGCGATAGCCTGACCGTGTCCTTCCTGTCCAATTCAGAATTCGACCGAACCGTCACGATTGGGGCAGACGGAAGCATATTCCTGCCGCTGCTTGGCGAAATGAACGTGCAGGGTCAGACGATCAACGAACTGCGCCAACAGATTCCCATCTTGATGACCGGGTCCGTGTTCCGGGAACGGGTGAACGGGGAATCCCTGCTGGTTTCGGTAGAACCGCAAGAAGTGATGGTTGAAGTCGCAGAATACCGACCGATCTTCGTGGATGGGTCCGTGAACCGCCCGGGCCAGCAGCAATTCTCGGTCGGCATGACCGCCCGGCAGGCAATCGCCGCCGCCGAGGGGCTGAAAAACGAAGGGCAGTCCGCGCTGAACAGCGCAGAGGTGCGCAATCATCCCCAGGTCCTGATGGCCGAACTCGTCGGCGTGCTTGCAGAGATCGCGGTCTATGAATCCATCCTTGCTGGATCGGAGGTCATCGATATTTCCGAACTCGAGGCGCTGGACGCCCGCCCGGACCTGATCCAGGGCGCCATAGCGCTGGCGCGCAGCCAGATCTCTACCTCTGCGGACATCCTCAACGAGGAATTGTCTTTCCTGGACCGCAGCGTCGAGGATGCAGAGGCCCGTGTGATCGCCGCCCTGCGCCGCGAAGAAACCATGGCCGAGATCGCCGCAACCGAAGAGGCCGAGGTCACCCGTGTCGAAAACCTGGTGGCACGGCGCATCGTGTCCAGTGAATTGCTGACCCAGTCCCGTCGCCTTTACCTGCAAGCCATCGAGAGGCTCGGCAGCGTCCAGGCGGATCGGCTTCAGGCCGAGGCGGTTCGGCGCGAGCTGGTTCTCGAACGCAACCAGTCCGCACGTGAACGCGCCCTGGAGACACAGGCACGTCTTCAGCAGTTGTCGCAAGAAGCATCGCAATTGCGCGTTCGTATCGATCTGACGTCGGCAGCGCCGGTGACCCTGGACCAGGATGACACCACGACTGGTGCGCCGCAGATCGTCGTCTTCCGCCAGGTCGGAGGACAGGCGCAGGAAATAGCCGCAAGGCCGGAGACGCAATTGTTCCCCGGTGATGTGGTGAACGTAAGCATTTCGAATTGATATTTGTGCCCGGCGCAGTGCCGGGAAGAGGTTTCCCCCGCCCCCGGGGGACAAGAGAGTTTGTGGCTACGGGACGGAATTCGCAGCGTCGTGCGCAGGACTGCACGATCAAGGCGGACCGGGCCAGAAGGAGACCCCGATGAACGACAACAGCCGTGGCCAAGGACGCAGCAATGCGCTGCAAGCGCGCATCATGCCGATCCCGCTCGAGGACATGCAGGGGCATTCCAACGGCGCGCAGGCACCACTTTTCGATTTCAAGGGCGTGTTGCGCCTTATGCGGCGCTGGCTTTGGCTGATTGCCGCGATGGTCGCCATCTGTCTGGGCGTCGTCGTCTTCCTCAACAGCATCACACCCAATATCTACACCGCAAGTTCGCGGATCTTGCTGGATGAACAGAATGTGAATCCGTTCGGAAGCGACGAAATCTTCGGGAACCTGGACCTGAGCAGCCAGGTTGTCGAAAGCCAGCTGCAGGTGATCCGGGCGCCCTACCTGTTGTCTCGTGTCGTCGACGATCTCGACCTAAGTCAGAACGAAGCCTTCATGGCGTCGCCGACAACGCCCACTCAGGACCGCATTTCCGAGTTCCTGGACAGTATCTCACCGCCAGAGGAAGCCTCCGAGCCCCCGTCGGAAGCCGAGCTGTTTCAGACCGCCGTGGAACGCCTGCGCGACAACCTTTCGGTCAGCCGAAACGCACAGACCTTGATCATTCGCATCGAATTTTCGTCGGCTTCGCCAGAGCTTGCGGCCCAGGTCGTCAACGCGGTGGCCGAGGCTTATATCAACAACCGTTTGAACCTGCGCCAGGAAACCGCCTCGCGCGCTGCAGATTGGTTCGACGAGCGCATGGCAGAACTGAACGCGCAGGCCATCGACGTCGAACGGCGCATGGAACAGCTGAGCGGTGGCGGCGCCGAGGCGTTGGAGTCGTCGCAGACCGCTAACATGCTGCAATCCGCGCGACAGAACCTGCAAAACGCGATGGCCGAGCGGTCGCGGGCACAAACGGATGTTCTGCGTCTGAGGACCATCATCGAAAGCGATCGTGGTTTGCGTGGGGTTCCCCCAAGCCTCGCATCGGAGCCCCTGAGCACCTTGATGGAAGAAGCGGCAGCTGCGCGGGCAAGCCTGGCAAACGAATTGCTGCAAGATCCCTCTGACGCCGACGCCATCGAAACCCTGACCAGCCGGATCGAGTCACTCGAGTCGACCGGTGTCTATGTCCTGACCAACCTGCTGTCCGATGCCGAGGCGCGGGCAGCCGATGCCGAGAGCGCGTTCAGCGCGGCCGAGACGACCTTCGAGACGGCCCGCGCCGACGGTGGCGGCAATGTCACCAACGCCATCGAGGTCGAACTCAGACGCCTTGAAGGTGAAGCGCGCATCTATCAGGAACTGCACGAGAATTACCTGGGCAGCTACCTGCGTACGGTCCAGCAACAGAGCTTTCCGACCACAGAGGCCACAATCATCGAATATGCGCTCGAGCCGGAATTCCCCGATGGGCCCGGCCTTTCCCGCCTGGGATTGCTGGCCATCCTGATCGGGGTCACGCTGGGCGCTGGCAGTGCATTTGCCATCGAATCCTCGGATGGGCGCATTCGCAATTCCGACCAGTTGCTGCGCGCGGCGCGCGCGCCGTTCCTTGGGATCTTGCCTAGCCATGACGACCCCGTGCCGTCCCAGGCAAAAGGCGGGGGACAATTGCGGCTACCCACCATCCATGTGCCGGCCCGTCAGCGCGACATCCAGCATCAGGTGATCGCGTTGCCCGAAAACCGGGTCGCGCTGACCCACGAAGTGCCACAGATGTACGCGGCGATCACCAATCCGCTGTCGCCGTTTTCCGAAACGATACGGCGCGTGAACGTCGAGGCCGACAACATGCAGGCGCTGATTTCCGACGGAGAGCAGAGGCAACCGAAGATCATCGGGTTCATCTCGGACAGACAGAGCCGTGGCCGCAGCATCGCCGCCGTCAATTATGCCGAAATGCTGGCCGTTGGCGGCAGTCAGACATTGCTGATCGACCTCGACTGGACGGGGCTGTTCCTGACCGAAAAGATCGCCCCTTCCGCCCATTTTGGCATTGCCGAACTCGGGATGACGAATTCCGCCATCCGCAGCGAGCAGGCGTTCTGGTATGACGAGCGCACGTCGCTGTATTTCTTGCCGAACCGATCCATGGACGTGGACGCGACGCTTGATCCGGGAGCGTTCGATCAGGCGCGGCTGAAATCGCTGATTTCCACGCTGGCCGGCAAATTCGATACGGTGGTCATCGACCTGTCGCCCATGGCGTCATCCTCGGACCCGGCCGCCATGTCCGAGATCGTGTCGGGATTCGTCGCCGTGGCGGATTGGGGCCAGACCAAAACGGCTTCGCTCTCTGCGGAACTGCGGCGTGCCGCGATCCATCCGCCAAAGCTTCTGGGCACGGTATTGAACGGTGTGTCCGCAAAGGAACTTGAAAAGTACCAGGTCGCCGCCTGACCTGAGGTAGTAAAGGTATCACAGCCCATGGCCATCACAGATCCCTTCGCGTTGTTCGTCGGACCGACCAAATCGGGAACAACATGGATCCATGCCTACCTGGAATCACGCGGCGACGTCGCCCTGCCCCAGGGCATGAAAGAGACCTTCTTTTTCGACAAGGTCTTTGAGCGCGGGTTCAGCTGGTATGCGGGCCTGTTCCCGCCGGAATCCGATACGCGCCTGCGGGTCGAAGTGGCCCCGTCGCTGTTCCACAAGCCGATCGCGCTGGAGCGGGCGGCGCGGCAGGTGCCCAAGGCCAAGATCATCTGCACCGTGCGCGATCCGTTCGACCGGGCGGTGTCCCATTATTTCCACTACCGCAAGCGTGGCGCCCCGAAGATGTCGCTGGCCGACATGGCGCGCACATATCCGGACGTGATCGAGGCCGGGCTTTACGCGAAATACGCGCCCGGCTGGCAGGAGCACTTTGGACCCGATCAGGTTTACCTGATGTCCTACCAGCAGCTGCGCGACGATCCCGAGGCCTTTTGTCGGGAGCTTTGCGATATCCTGGACCTCGCATACATGCCGCCCGACCCATCGCTGATCAGCACCCAGGTGAACGCGGCCAAGGTGCCGCGCAACCTGGCCGCGGCGCGCGTGGTGCAGGGGGCGGTTACCCGTTTGCGGCGCTACGGCGCCCACAAGGTGGTGAACACGCTCAAGCACGTCCCGGTCAAACGCTGGCTCTATTCCGGGGGCACCGACCTCACGGAGGAGCGGAAAGCGATCAAGCAACAGTCTGGTTCATTTTCGGAAACTCTTTCCAATGATTGGACAGAATTCAAGAAACGGCCCGATTACCCCGAAAAAGCGAAACAATTGGAAACCAGTTGATTCAGGACACCACGGGGCAAGGCACGGAATTTGAACGAGATTAGAAACGCAGCATCACAAAGGTCTGAACCAAGCCATGTCAACCGGCACTTTGCTGCCCCGCTTCGGGCGCCCGTAGCCGCCTGTGTTTGACAGATATCAGCGAAAATCTTCACGAATCGTGTAAGTGTAACAGTATTGTATCGGAGGCCGTTTTCATGACGCGTAGAGTTACCAAGGCAATTTTTCCAGTCGCCGGTTTGGGCACACGGTTCCTGCCCGCAACCAAGTCCATCCCCAAGGAGATCATGACGTTGGTGGATCGGCCATTGATCCAATATGCCATCGACGAAGCCCGCGAGGCCGGGATCGAGGAATTCATTTTTGTGACCTCGCGCGGCAAGAGCGCCCTGGAAGATTACTTCGACCATTCCCCCGAGTTGACACAGGCCCTGCGCAAGAAGGGCAAGACCGAACTGCTTGATATCCTCAAGAGCACGAACATGGACTCAGGCTCGATCGCCTATATCCGCCAGCACACGGCGCTGGGTCTGGGGCATGCCGTCTGGTGCGCGCGCCGACTGCTGGGCGACGAGGCGTTTGCCGTGATCTTGCCCGACGACGTCATCCGGGGCGATGTGCCCTGCCTAAAGCAGATGATCGAGGCCCATGCCGAAACCGGTGGATCAGTGGTGGCCGCGATGGAGGTTGAGCCGGAAAAGGCCGCGTCATACGGCATTCTTGATGTCCAACGGGACATGGGCGATCTCGTGTCGGTGCGTGGCATGGTCGAGAAACCGCCCCTGGGAACCGCGCCGTCGAACCTTGCGGTCATCGGTCGTTACGTCCTGTCCCCCGATGTCATGCGCAATCTGGGCCAGATCAAATCCGGGGCCGGTGGAGAAATCCAGCTGACAGATGCAATCGCCCGCGAAATCACCGAGGGGCGCCCGGTGCACGGGTTCCGGTTCCGCGGTCAGCGGTTCGATTGCGGGTCGAAGATCGGATTCCTGATGGCAACCGTCGCCGTGGCGCTGGAACGGGACGACCTGTCCGGCGAGTTCATGCAGTTTCTGGACGACTATCTGCAAGTTTCCGCGAACCTGCCGCAAACCCGGCGCGCAAGCTGAGACCCACGGTGACAATGGTACAGAGCCAACAGCAATCGGAGCCTTTCGCTCCCGGTCGGGCAAATGGTCAACAAGACCCGTGCCCGGCCGCCAGCGTGTCCGAACCGCCTCTGGGCGCGGTCGGCATCACCGGGTCGCCGCTGCTCAAGGGTTTTGCGTTGAACAAACTCGAGATTGCGGTGATCGCGTTCGCAATGGCGATTTGGTGTCTGGGCATCGTGCTGAGGATTCTCGAGCTCGAAACCATCCGGCGCCTCGTGTTTGCCGAAGACCAGATCCTCCAGACGGGCACCACGATCGTGTTCTTTCTGGCGTTTCTGGTGGTCTGCCTAAGGACAATTCGGGATCGGTCGCTCCCATTCTGGCTGGGTCTGACCGGCGGGCTTTCACTGGTGATGGCATTGGAGGAACTGGACTATTTCCAGCGTCTGATCCACTGGGAACCCTACATGATCTGGGGCGTCGCCCTCGACGGCTTCCACGACATTCCGGCGATCATCAAGGGCGGTTTCGCCGTTGATCCGTTTGCGGCGTCAATTGCGCTTGCGGGGCTCGTGGTTGCAACCGGCACAGTCGTGCGGATCGTTCGCAGACGTCATTCCCGCACCGCACCTGTGAAGGCCGGCGGCACCAACCTGCGACGGCTGGCAATGGCTGGGGTCTGTATTACCATCGCACAAATCATCGATTTGCATCTGAGTGCCGTCAACGCGCTCCTGCCTGTTGAAAAATCACTGGAAGAAGTTCTCGAATTTTGCACGGCGGTGTTGATGCTGGCATTTGTCTTTCATCATGCGCCCCCCGCATCCGGCCATGACGCGGACAAACTTCGCGGCGCAATCCAGTAAACAGCGCGCGGCCCAATATCACCAGAACCAGCAACGGTATTAATCTTGCCTTTGAACGTTCCGCCGGTCCGTCTTGATTGTAACGGTTTTATGACATACCGTTGACATTGTGTTCGCGCATACATCGCGGTGTATTTTTTTTGTAACGATTTCCATATGACCTCGCCCCGACACAAACCGCACCACGTCAACCCCAAGGGCCCGTCTGCCCAACGGGATCAATTGATGTGGGATGGCGCATGCCGGTGCAGGGATGCAGGTGACATTCATGACAACTGATTTACGCAAGATCCAATTCGGAATGATCGTTTTTGCCTTTGGCCTATGGTGCATCGGGATCGGGCTGCGCGCCTTGTCCATGGACGCCGCAGGACGGTTTCTCTTTGACGAGGACATGTTGGTGGAAACCGCCACTGCCATAGCTTTTCTGCTGGTATTCCTCGTGGCGTCGGCACGCATGTTGCAGGCAAGAGCAGCGTCGTTCTGGCTGATCTTATGCGGGGCTTTCGGCCTTTTGATAGCGCTGGAGGAATTCGACTATTTCCGGCGGATCCTGCATTGGGAGGCCTACGATATCTGGGGCGTTCGGTTTGACGGCATTCATGACATCCCCTCGATCCTGAAAAGCGGCTTTGCCACGGATGCGACGTCAGCCTCGATCGCATCCGCGATCTTGTTGGCGTTATGCGTTGCGGGCGTGTGGATCGTGCGGCGCGCCCAGACCCGTACGGGGCCGCCCGATATCAGCAGCCCGGAGCTGAAACTCCTGATACAGGCCATCGCGTTCATCGTGATCGCACAGATCATCGACCTGCATATTGGCGTATTGAACCGGATCCTGCCCGTCGAAAACACCCTGGAAGAGTCCCTGGAGGTGACCGCTGCCCTGATCGTGCTGATCTTTGTCAGCCGCTACCGCAGAACCGCTACCGCGAAGGGTCACGCCCTTTCGACCTGAGGGCCGTGCCACAACACCCGCCCGCTGGGGCAGCATGAGTGGCGCACCGCGACGACCATCCGACACTGGCACGGGCCGCGCGACCGCGGCCCCGGAAACTATTTTCAGTTCGCCAAAAACCAGACATATAAATGCCATGTGGCGCGCCTAGTGAGAGGCGGATGGTCTATTGCAACCTGGATTCATTGATGGCGTTGGCCCACCGACCAGACCGGTGACGAGAATGCCATTCCCTTTTGCGGGTTGCATGGTGCACGATCGCCGGACCAGGGATTTTTCGAACCAAGACAAGTGTTGATAGATGAATATTTCCGTTTCGCCACATGCCCAATCCACGGTCCGTGAGCAGCCTCTGACACAGGCGCAACTGAAATTCTGGACAGCGTGGCGCCTGCATTCCGACCGCCCGGTCGACAGTCGATGCATGCGGATTGAATGGATCGGTCTTGCGCTGGACGTACCGGCTTTCGTCCGCGCACTGAGCGCGCTTGTAAACCGGACGGATTCCCTGCGCCTGCGGTTCTCGGACGTGTCGGGACGCGTCTGCCAATACGCCCAGGACTACGTCGACCCGCAGCTCGATCTCGCCGATTTCTCGGACCAAGCTGATCCCCTTGGCGCGGCCCATGAGTGGCTGGACCAATTCACATCACAGCCGATAGACCTGACACAGCGGATATTCACGACGGCGCTTGCGAAAATCGGCGAAGATCGGTGGCTGTGGCAATTCAACCAGCACCACATCGCCACCGACTTCAGTTCGGCCGGGCTGTTGATCCAGCGGCTGTCCGATCTGTATGGTGCAGCTGTGACCGGGCCCCTGCCCGAGTCCGAGGGCTACCCGTCCTACCTGGAATTCATTTCCGAAAACCGGGCGTTCTTTTCGCCCCCTCAGACCGGCTCAACCTCGCCGCAGCTTTCGGGTCGCTTGTCGCCCACGGTTTCCAAGGAACGTCAGAACGCCATCGCCGCATCGACCCTCCTGATGCGGCGCGAGCTTTATCTCGGGCCAGACAGGCTTGCGCGTGCGGCAACCAAATTCGGCGTGGCCGACGACACCAATCCGACCCGGCTGCATTCGCTTTTGTACAATCTGTTCCTCGCCACGACCGCGGTCCTGGTCGCGCGGGTTTCCAGACGATCAGACATCACGATCGGCACGCCCACCCATAACAGGTACCTTCCCGGCGCGGACGACGTCACCGGCCTGTTCATCCGCATGTTGCCGCTGAGCCTGCAGGTCGACGACACCGCGCCGCTGTCCGCGGTCATCGACGACATCCGCAAGGAGCGGCGCAAGATTTTTGCCGCCGCCCGAAAAGGCAACGAGATCGAGAAGGCGCCGTTCAACGTCGTTTTGAACCACATTACCACCTCGATGCCCGACTTTCACGGCGTGGCGTCGGTCGATCTGACCGAACAGCGGGTGGCCGATGCGGTTGGGCTGGACCTGAGCGTCACGATCCGGGCGGCCGACAAGAAGGACGACGTAAAGATCCTGTTCGACGTCAACGAGGATATCCTGGGCGAGGTGGGGCTGGAGGATCTGAGCCAGGCATTCCTGTGCATTCTGGACGCCTTTCTCGAAGATGACGACACGCAGGTCGGCGCCGTGGCCCTCACCGGCCGGGCCGGTTTCGATGACGCAAGGGAGCTGGCACAGCTGGCCGCGTCCGTACCGCCGCCACCGTTTGCGTCCTTGCCCGATGGGTTCGTCGCACAATCCGGTCTCACACCAGATGCGCCGGCCGTATCCAGCCCGACCGCGATCGCGACCTATGCCGAGGTCGAGGAAAAATCCCGTCGCATTGCATCGGCCCTGGTCGCACGCGGGGTGCGTCCGGGCGATTTCGTCGCCCTGAAACACGCCCGTTCGGTCGATCTGGTCATCGCAATGCTTGGCATCATGCGGTCTGGGGCCGCGATTTGCGGCATCGACGCCGACATTCCCCATGAACGCGCGCGGCTGATGATCGACGAAACCGGCGCGCGGATCGGTATCTTCGACAGCACCGGCGGTGTGGGCGACTGGGCAGGCGCCTGTGACGCGATCTCACTTGACCAGGTCGTGGCCGAAACACCCGACGGGTCAATCGAACTCCCCACCATCACGCCGGAAAGCGCGGCTTATGTGATGTATACCTCGGGAACCACCGGCGCCCCCAAGGGGATCGTTGTTCCCCACGGAAGTGCAGCGCGATGCGTGCGATGGTTCCATGATCAACTGGCGCCGGGCCAGCCCATCAGTTGGGCGATGGCCAGCACCTTGTCCTTCGAGGCGCCCTACCGGATCTTCACCTCACTGGTCAGTGGCGGCTGTGCGGCGGTCTATCCCGACCCGGACGAGGCCGGCCGCCTGGCCCTGATGGATGTGATCGACGACGACGCCGTGGATGCATTGACCGTGACCCCGTCACAGTTGCGGCTGTTGGTGATGAAACCGCGCATGCTCAAGCGGATCAGGGTCATCCAGATCATCGGCGAGCAATTGTCGCGCGAACTGGCCAGTGCGGCGCAAGACGCATTCGGGCCGGACGTCGCCATCGAAAACTGGTTTGGCCCAACGGAAACCACGATGGCCACGACGCGCCACCGGTTCGACCGAAGTGTCGACCAAAGAGCCATCATTCCGGTGGGCAAACCCGCGCCGGATGCGACCGTCCACGTCCTGGACGCCGGCCTGAACCCGGTGCCTCGCGGCATGCTTGGGGAATTGTGCATCGGCGGTATCCGGTTGTCGTCGGGCTATCTCAAGGCGCCCGACGCCGCCCGCGCCGCTTTCGTCGCCGACCCGTTTCACGACGGCGGGACCTTGTATCGCTCGGGTGACCTGGGCCGGATCGACGAGAACGGACATATCGTGCATCACGGCCGCATCGACGACCAGGTCAAGGTCAACGGTGTCCGCGTCGAACTGTCCGAAGTCGAAGCCAATCTGTTGAAACATGACCGGGTCGTGGCCTGTGCGGTCGTGGCGACCGGAACAGAAAGCATCCGCCTGGCCGCATTTTGCGTCAGCGACGACGAGATTGCCGCGGCCGACCTGAAATCCGACCTGGCAAAGCACCTGCCCGCAGCCTTGATCCCGTCCACCTTCAAACGGGTCGAGGCGATCCCGCTCTCCAAGAACGGCAAGGTTGATCGAAAGGCGCTCAAGGCGATCCTGGCCGCCGCCGCCGATGCAGACACCGACACCGCGCAGGTGATCGTTGCCCCCGCCACAAGCCGCGAAAGGCAGGTGGTCGATATATGGCGCGAGGTTCTTGGCACCCCGGACTTCAGCTGTGACTCCAATTTCTTCGATGCCGGGGGCGACTCGATCTCGTTCGTGCACATGGTGCTGAGCGTCGAGGAAAAATTCGGCGTGCAGTTTCCACCAACGGCGATCGACGGGAATTGCACGTTGAGCATGTTGGCGAAACTGCTGGACGATGCGGATGCGACAGATCCGGAACCAAGTGCCGATGCGCCTTTGGCCGCCGGGATGGCACAGGTCGCCCCCAGGCGCAAAACCGGCCAGAAACGTGGCCTTTTGGAAAGGCTGCAACGTCGCGCGACCGGCTATTTTCGGATGCGGAAACTCCGCACCCAGGAAGGCGACACCGCTGCCAGCGGTGTATCGCCCGAACTGTTGCGGCAATTGCGGCTGGCCGTGGCCGGGTGGCCGGGCGAACCCGTGTCCGACACCCTGCCGATCTTTGCCTTCAACCGGCAGGGCCGCAAGGCACCCCTCTTCTGGTGCTTCAACGGCGCTCATGAACCGGCGGCCATGGCCGAACGGCTGGGGCCGGACCAGCCGCTTTACGCGTTCCGGTCCATGAGCAAAGTCGTCATGGACAAGACCTATCGGCGTGAAAGATCGGGTGATCTGGCAAGGATGTATGCCCTCGAACTGGCCAGACTCGAACCGACTGGACCCTACCATGTCGGCGGCAATTGCCAGGCTGGTCGCATTGCCGAATTCGTCGCCCGTTCGCTGATGTTGAACGGCAAAACGGTGCCGCAACTCAGCCTTCTGGAATATGTGCCCGCCACCCCGTACCCGGGACGAATCGCCCTGTTCTTCGGGGCAGACAGCGGGCGCTTCAACCCGTTCTTCGAATTCGAGCAACCGCAGGTGGGATGGCAGAAGATGTACCGCGAAGTGGTGTGGGATATCGTCCCTGGCGGCCATGCCCAATATTTCGACGCCGCAAATGTCGGCCCCTTCGTCGATCGGCTGAAACACAGGCTGACGGACGCCGAAGCGTCGTGCTACCGGTCGCTTTCGGACGCCTCGCACGCCATCGGTATCGAGTTGCCGCCGATCCGGGACCAATGGGCGGCCGGGGACGGCCGGACGCTGGAGGTCGGTGTCGCGAACCGAGGCGAAACCAGCATCGGACCGTCCACGGACGGCAGCCGGGTCGTCGCGGGCCTGTGGCGTGACGCCGAGACGGGGGAACCCGTCACGCCTGCAGGGTCGGGGGCGCTGGATGTCGTGATTCCTCCGGGCTCTGAACATCAGGTCGAGATCCACGTTCAGGCACCGGAAACTCCGGGAAGATACGTGCTTCAACTGGGCCTGTGTGAGCCAGGTATCGGATGGCTGGACACGGACCGAAGCCCACTGTTCAAAGCCACGGTCACGATCGTTTAACCCGCTGTTGCGGGAACGCGGTTTGGCCCCGTGACGATCGCGCCACCATGCGCCGCGCCACTTTATTCCCACGATTCCCCTTGCAGCCGCACGGAGCGACCACGGCTTGCCACAATTCGGCGTATTCGGCAGGGTTTCCAGCCCGGAAACAGTGGAAAATCATGGCTTTTTGCGGAAAGAGGCAAGCTTTCGCTCATCGAAATTCCGCCAAATCATTGTTTTTATTATATTAAAATTTATTCCACCCTCTGCCCAAAAGTCGCCACATTGATGGCCAAGTCTTTTTCTAGCATCTTAACAGTAAGGAACTGTTTACGTTTGCGATCTAACGAATAAGCGCAAGGAAGCGTTTGTGGACCTAGGGCATTCGGGAATGCGTTAAGACCGCAGAAATTGGACGGGTTTTGGACATGTATGAGAACGGCGATTTTGCGAACGCGAAGCGGCACCAACAGCCCTATCATCAGGCCGTTGAATACTCAGCATCCTTCGACGAGGGGCATATCAGGCAAACAGACTTGACCGATATCCTGCTGCGAAACGCCATGTTCTGGACTTCCGCAGCCATCAGCTGCGGGGCGATATACGGGATATACCTGCTGTTCGCCTAGGTGAGGCGGCTATGTCAGTAGCCGGACCCACTGAAAAATTCGCGCCAGAACGTTTGCAAAGTGATCTTGATGTCCAGCGGAATGGACTGACGCCGAATGTATTCGAGATCATATTCCAGTCGCATCAACGCGGCGCGGGCGGTGGTCGTTTCGCCCCGGAACCCGTTGACCTGCGCCAACCCCGTAAGCCCCGGCTTGACCACGTGTCTGGCCATGTAGCGCGGATCAAATTCCTCGTACAGAACGCCATTTGCCAGCATTCCCGGCACATGCGGGCGCGGTCCAACGACAGACATGTCACCCTTCAGGATGTTCAGGATCTGGGGTAGCTCATCAAAACTTGTGCGGCGAAGAAGGCGCCCGATCGGCGTGATGCGCGGGTCGTCCTTGACGGTCTGCGCAATCCCGGATGTGTCGCAACGGTCTTGCGACATTGTGCGGAACTTGTAGATCGAGAACAGCTCACCACCCAGACCATACCTGTCCTGGCGGAAAAATACCGGACCGCTGCTGCCCAACTTGATCGCAAGTGCGACAACGACGAACAGCGGAAACAACAAGACCAGAGCCACCGAAGCAACAACCACGTCCATGCACCGCTTGAGAACGACGAATGCCGTGTCGCGCCGGGGCATGGGAAGAGGACCGAAATGGCTGAACCGGCGCGACCTTTGTGCAGCGGTGCGCTCGCCTGCCCCAGGTTCAAGACTCGAATGAAGATACGCCGAGGAGTGGATGACCGAAGTCACCTCTTTGGGAAATTTCATGGCAGCCTCAAAAAACTATTTAAAACAAACAAAAAAAACTCGGTCGACATGCCCCCAAGGCATATGGAACACCCACCCCAGTCGCCGTCAACTATGCCTTCGTATACCTCTTAAACGGAAGTTTATGCAACAACGTCAAACGAGCTATCGAAATCTGGTGGTCGTTGGGTGGTGTGACACCAAAATCTGCGACGGCTGTTGCACCAACGCGGGCGTGCTGACCAAGAAATAGGCTGTTTGTGAACATTGCCGCCTCGAATCGTTGCCGACCTGGTGGGTCACTTTTGCCAAATTGCCCGCGGTCCGCCCTGAATTGGCCTTGATTTCCCCGTTCTTATCGTGACTTTAGCGACAGCTTGATTTTTTGGTATCCGGCTGCATCGTTGACCTGTGCGACCAGCATTGTTTTGTATTTTGGATGGAAGGTGTTTTTCCATGAAGTTGTTTATGACACTGGCGGCATGTGCGGTTTGTACTGCGTTCGTCCCCTCGGCAGGCGCTGCAGAAGACATGCTGCCCGATTGCAGCGCGGAACGGGTTGGCCTGCAATGCGTCGAGCGACGCGAAGTCCTCGGACCTTGGCAACTTGAAGAAGTGCTACCGGCAGTCGGCAGTCAGAATTCCCTGCTCTTGTCCTCGCCATCCTTTCAGCCTGTGCCAGGCCTGTTCGGACGCGAGGAATCAGCGACGCTGGTCTTGTCCTGCGTCGACAACACCACACGGTTCGAAGTCCGGTTTGGTGAGAATTTCGTCTCTGATGTGAACGAATTCGGTGTCCTCGTCTACAAGATCGATGATCAGGCCCCGGTCGCATTGTCGGCGACCGCGTCGGAGGACAACACCGCGCTGGGGCTGTATATCGGCGCCGAAGCCATCCCCCTGATCCGGAGCCTGTTCGGCGGCGAGCGCCTTTTGGTCAGCGCCACGTCCTTCACCGGACGTCCTCTCAATGCGAGCTTTTCCATCGAAGACGTCGAAGCGGCGGTCGAATCGTTGCGGAATCTGTGTAACTGGTAAGCGCCGCCGGGCCCTTTCAACCGAACGAACTGCGCTGCGCGGAGCGCGACGGCAGGACGATGCCGGAATAATGATTACAGGAGTGTAAAATGCGTATCACGATGATTGGCACGGGCTATGTGGGCCTTGTCTCGGGCGTGTGTTTTTCCGATTTCGGCCATGACGTGATCTGCGTCGACAAGGATCCAGGAAAGATCGACATGCTGAATGCGGGCAAGGTGCCGATCTACGAACCGGGCCTTGATGCGCTGATGGCGAAAAACGTGGACGCGGGGCGGCTGAGCTTCACCACCGACCTGCCAAGCGCTGTGGCCGGCGCCGATGCGGTCTTCATCGCGGTGGGCACTCCGACCCGTCGCGGTGACGGACATGCCGACCTGACCTATGTGATGGCCGCCGCCGAAGACGTGGCGCGCGCGCTGACCGGATATGCTGTCATCGTGACCAAATCCACGGTGCCCGTCGGCACCAACCGCAAGGTCAAACAGGTGATGGCCAAGGCCAACCCTGAGGCTGAATTCGACGTGGCCTCAAACCCGGAATTCCTGCGTGAAGGCGCGGCCATCGATGATTTCATGCGCCCGGACCGCGTCGTGGTCGGTGTGCAGACCGAGCGCGCCGCCGAGGTGATGGCCGATATCTATCGCCCCCTGTTCTTGCGGGATTTCCCGATCATCACCACCGACCTGGAATCGGCCGAGATGATCAAATATGCCGCCAATGCCTTTCTGGCGACCAAAATCACCTTCATCAACGAGATCGCGGCCCTGTGCGAACGCGTCGGCGCCGATGTGAAGGAAGTGTCCAAGGGCATCGGCCTGGATGGCCGGATCGGCAACAAGTTCCTGCACGCGGGCCCGGGCTATGGCGGATCATGCTTTCCGAAAGACACCTCCGCGCTGGCGCGCATCGGGCAGGAACACGCTGTGCCGCAATCGATCGTTGAAACAGTCATTCGGGTGAACGAAGGCATCAAGTCCCGGATGATCGAAAAGCTGCGCGATCTGTGTGACGGCAGCTTCAACGGCAAGACCATCGCGGTCCTGGGCGTGACGTTCAAACCCAATACCGATGACATGCGCGACGCGCCGTCCCTGACGATCGTGCCGGCGCTGGTGGGCGGCGGGGCAAAGGTGCGCGTTGTCGACCCGCAGGGCCTGCGCGAGGGCGAGGCGCTTTTGCCAGGCGTGCAGTGGCACGACGATCCCTACAAGGCCGCCCAAAAAGCCGACCTGGTGGTGATCTTGACCGAATGGAACGAGTTCCGTGCGCTTGATCTGTCGAAACTCGCCAAGAAGATGACGGCCCCGCGAATGGCTGACTTGCGCAACATCTATTCGCCCAAGGATGCCAAGCGGGCCGGTTTCGAAGCCTATACAGGCGTCGGCCGGTAACACCCAAGGCGTCTGC
>CAYWTM010000020.1:0-38523 GCA_964460185.1 uncultured Roseicyclus sp.
TCGAATTCATCCAGCGCAAGGGCGATGACGGGTTCGGCGAAGGCAACTTCAAGGCCCTGTTTGAGTCGATCGAGGAAGACCAGGTTCAACGCGGCGTTCTGCAAGGGAACGGATAGGGCCGGCCTGATCCGTCGCCGCCTTTCGCAAAAGATCCAGAAACCTGCTTTGGGTTTCGGTCGGCGACCATGTCTTGCGAAGGGTCAGGCCAATCGGGCGACCGGTGTCGTTCAGGGCCACCGGCAAGGGACAAAGGATACCAAGCCGCACGTCCTCGCGCATCTGTTGGTGCGAGATCATTGTCAGCCGGTCACTGCCGTTCAGCACCCCCCTGATCAGGACCATGGAACTGGTCTCGATCAGGGCGGAATGGGTGCCCAGGCGCGCCTGATCGATGAATTCGTCGAAAAAGGATCGGGTGGGCGTGCCGGGCCGGGGCACGACCCAGGGGTATTCCGCGAGGTCCCGGACGCTGACACCGGGGCGGCGTGCCAACGGATGATGAGGGCCGCAATACACACCCAGATAATCCTGGAAGAGATGTTCTTGCACCACGTCGTCGGCAGGCAGCGGATCGCGCAAGGCACCGATCATCAGGTCGATCTCACCCTCGCGCAAGGCCTGCAGCAAATCGGCATACGGCCCGTCGACCACCTTGATGGCGACATCGGGCTGAATGCCGGTCAATTGCGTGATGGCAGCGGGCAACAGGTTGGTCCGCGCCAGGGGAAGGCTGCCGATGACGATGGTGGCCGTGCCCGAGCCCACGCTTTGCGCGGCCTCTTCCAGCCCCTGGTTAAGCTCCGCAAAGGCCAGTTTGGACGCCCGGTTCAGGGCGCGCGCCGCAGGGGTCACGGTGATGCCGGCAATGGATTTCTCGTAAAGACGCAGACCCGACACCTGCTCCAGATCGCGCGCGACGCGGTAGAGCGTGGGTTGCGCCACCCCCACCGCCCGCGCCGCGACCGAGAAATTGCCATGGGCCACCACCGCGATCAGCGCGCGCAGTTGCGTCGAGGTGATCGCCAGGTCGAACCGGGCATCCTTGCCGGACCGGTCTTTCTGCGCGGCTGCCAGACAACCCGATCTGAGCAGGGACAGCGCCCGGTGTGTGCGACGGGCGAAAACCGCGCCCCCCACGGTCGGCACCATCCCGGACCGGCCACGGTCGAACAGCGTGACACCCACGACCCGTTCCAGCTTGGCTATGGCCTGGGTGATGGCCGGTTGCGACAGATGCGCGACATCGGCCGCGGCCGTGATGCTGCCATGGTCATGAACCGCCTGAAAGGCGCGCAGGTGGCGGAGGTTGATCCTGTCGGCGGACATTTAGAACCTATAGGTTTTTTGAATAATGCGGACCACCCTTTGAAATGGCAAGTCCGATCCCCAGCGCGCATGCTCTGCCCACATAACATTGGCCTGGGAGGAGCTTATGTCTGCAAGCAAAACTGCGCTGGTCATCTCGGCGCACGCGGCTGATTTCGTCTGGCGCTGCGGTGGTGCGATCGCTCTTCATCAAAAGCTGGGATACGAGGTTACGGTCGCGTGCCTGTCCTACGGAGAGCGCGGCGAAAGTGCGCGTCTGTGGAAAGAGGGCAAGACCCTCGACGAGGTCAAGTCGATCCGCCGGGGCGAGGCAGAAAACGCCGCCAAGGCGCTGGATGTGCATGACATTCAATTCTTCGACCTGGGGGATTACCCACTGGTGGTCGACCATGACGCAAAGATGAGATTGGTCGATCTGCTGCGTGCGGTGCAGCCGCAATTCATGCTCTGCCATTCCCAGTATGACCCCTACAACACCGATCACATGTACGCCACCAAGGTCGCCATGGAGGTGCGGATGATCGCGCAGGCCTGGGGGCACAACCCCGGCGAAAAGGTCCTGGGCGCGCCGCAATTGTACCTGTTCGAGCCGCACCAGACCGAACAGATGGGATGGAAGCCCGATACCTTCCTCGACATCACCGAAGTCTGGGATCAAAAGCGCGCTGCCATCGAATGCATGGAAGGCCAGCATCACCTTTGGGATTTCTACACCAACGTGGCCGAAAACCGGGGCAACCATTTCCGCCGCAACTCGGGCGGTCAGGCAGGCGGACGGCCCGCGAAATACGCCGAAGGGTTTCAGTCGGTCTATCCGCGCACAGTGGATGAACTGTGATGTCGGTGGTGGTTCAGAACATCGACCGCGCGGACCCGCAGGTCATCGACGCGCTGGCGGCATGCGGCGTGGCGACCGTGCACGAGGCGCAGGGGCGCACGGGGTTGCTGGCCTCCTACATGCGCCCGATCTATCGCGGTGCGTCGATCGGCGGGTCGGCCGTGACGATTCTCGCGCCGCCTGCGGACAACTGGATGGTCCATGTGGCGATTGAACAGATCCAGCCCGGCGACGTGCTGGTTCTGGCCACGACATCCCCTTCGGATGCGGGGTATTTCGGCGATCTGCTGGCGACGTCCGCGATGGCGCGGGGGTGCCGTGGGCTGGTCATCGATGCCGGTGTGCGGGATGTGGTCGATCTTGAAAAGATGGGCTTTCCCGTCTGGTCCAGGGCCATCTGCGCACAAGGCACGATCAAGGAGACATTGGGGTCGGTCAACATACCCGTCGTCTGCGCGGGGGCGTCCGTCGATCCGGGCGATGTGGTCCTGGCCGATGATGACGGGATCTGCATCGTCAAACGCCAGGACGCGGCCAGGGTTCTGGAACTCGCGCAGGCCCGCCTTGCCAACGAAGAGGCCAAACGCCGGCGGCTGGCCGGCGGCGAATTGGGCCTCGACATGTACAAGATGCGCGAACGCCTGGCCGAAAAGGGTTTGCGTTATGTGTAAAATCAATACCATGGCGCAGGCATTGTTCCGCGACCCATCCCTTGCAGGGGCGTCACGGCGCCATGTCTGACGGGGTGCGCTGCATGTGGATGCGGGGGGGCACGTCCAAGGGCGGGTATTTCCTGGACGAGGATCTGCCGCGTGATCGCGACGCGTTCCTGATGCGTGTCATGGGCAGCCCGGATGCCCGCCAGATCGACGGCATGGGCGGGGCCGATCCGCTGACCTCCAAGGTGGCGGTGGTGCGCAAATCGGACCGCGCGGGCGTCGACGTGGATTACCTGTTCTTGCAGGTCGCCGTGGATCAGGCATTGGTGTCGGACGGTCAGAATTGCGGAAATATCCTTGCCGGTGTGGGGCCCTTTGCCATCGAACGCGGGTTGGTGGCTGCGCGCGACGAGCTGACGCGCGTCGCGATCCACATGGAAAACACCGGCCAGACCGCGATTGCCACGATCCAGACGCCTGGCGGCGTTCCCGTCTATGCCGGCGATGCGGCCATCGACGGCGTGCCGGGAACCGCCGCGCCTATCCCGCTGGAATTCGTCGGCACGGCGGGGTCGACCTGCGGTGCGCTGCTGCCAACCGGGAAGGCGGTCGATGTCATCAATGGCGTCGAGGTCACGATGATCGACAACGGTATGCCCGTGGTGGTCCTGCGCGCGTCCGACATGGGCATAACCGGGCAGGAACCGCGCGCGGATCTTGACGCGAACACCGACCTGAAAGCCCGGCTCGAGGCGATCCGCCTGGCCTGCGGACCACTGATGAACCTTGGCGATGTTACCGACAAGACCGTGCCCAAGATGACCATGGTCAGCCGCGCACAGCATGGGGGGGCTGTTTCCACACGCACCTTCATTCCGCATCGCTGCCACGCCAGCATCGGCGTTCTGGGCGCGGTCAGCGTGGCGACCGCCTGCCTGTTGCCGGGCTCGCCTGCGGCGGGTCTTGCCGATGCGCCAGGTGGCGCGCAGAAAACCATGCCGATCGAGCACCCGATCGGCGAGACAACGATCATCGCCCAGGTCAGCCCAGAGGGTGAGGTGACTTCGGCCGCGATACTGCGCACGGCGCGGAAACTGATGGACGGGGTCATTTATGCAGACTGACGCCATGCATTTCGTGCCCGATGACGCCGACAGGCCCGCTTTCGAGACCATGGCGTCGCGGTTCCATGCCACCGGGGCCCGCCCGCGCAGGCTGGACCGTCTCACCCCGCTCAGCGCCGATGCAGGCGAGTTCCCCGGGTTGAAGGAAACTTGTGCGGGCGCACAGGGGCGGCTCCATCGCGTCCCTAACGCCACCGACCAGCACGCGGACATGGTGCGCGCGGCGGACATCTTTCCGGAAAACGGTGTCTTCATCGAGACCTGTCACACCCATGGCACCCCATCCGTGAAGGAGGCGACCTGATGGATCCCGACTACCTCCCCTTTCATCCCAACCCCAAGCGGCCCGACTTCGTGCCGCCTGCGGGTGCCGTTGATGCGCATTGCCACGTGTTCGGACCCGGCGCGGTGTTTCCCTATCATCCGGCACGCAAATACACGCCCTGTGACGCCTCAAAGGAACAGCTCTTCGCCCTGCGCGATCACCTGGGATTCAGCCGCAACGTGATCGTTCAGGCGACATGTCACGGCCCGGACAACGCGGCGCTTGTCGATGCGCTCGAGGCGTCGGGCGGGACCGCACGCGGGGTGGCCGTCGTCGCCCATGATATCAGCGATGACGACCTGCAGGCGCTGCACGCGGCTGGTGTGCGCGGGGTGCGGTTCAACTTTGTCAAACGCCTGGTCGACGCGACCCCGCGCGAGATGTTCCAGCGGACAGCACAGCGTGTCGCCGGGCTTGGCTGGCATATCGTGGTCTATTTCGAGGCCCCCGACCTGCCCGATCTGGTGGATTTTCTGGCCGGAATGCCCGCCACGGTCGTGGTCGATCACATGGGACGCCCCGATGTTTCCAAGGGCGTGGACAGCGCCGAATTCCAGCGTTTCCTGACCCTGATGGAGGACAACCATCATATCTGGGTCAAGGTGTCGTGCCCCGAGCGGCTGACCGTGGCCGGGCCGCCCTACGACGATGTCGTGCCTTTTGCGCGCAGGCTGGTAGAACGGTTTCCCTCGCGGGTTCTGTGGGGCACGGACTGGCCGCATCCCAACATGAAATCGCACGTGCCCGATGACGGCCAGCTGGTCGACACGATCCCACGCATCGCGGTTGACGCGGCAGCGCAGCGCGCGCTGCTGGTCGACAACCCGATGCGGCTGTACTGGCCGGAGGAGGCAGCAAGGTGACGGACGCCACCCCATCGCCCTGGGTTGACTGGACGGTCGCTGTGCTGGCCAGCGTGATGGTCTTTGCGTGCTTTTTCTGGAACGTCGAGGCGTCGACACGCTTGGGCGTGGCGATCCTGACCGAACAATACATGGCGCTGCAGTTGGGCCTGGCGCTGACCATCTGCTTTTTGCGGTATGGCTGGCGCGGCACGGTCAAGCCAAGGGTCGGCGTGGTGGACGGCGCAATCGCGCTGATCTCGCTCGGCGTGTTGCTGTATGCGGCGTGGGACTTCGTGTGGCTGCTGCGCGAACAGGCGTATCGTCCATGGCAGATCACGCTGGTGGGTGCCGTGGTCACGGTCGGTGTGATGGAGGGGATCCGGCGCCGGGCCGGCTGGACGCTGTTCTCGATCGTAGCGGTCTTCATGGTCTATGCGCTGTTTGCAGACAGGGTCCCTGGCGACCTGATCGGCGTGGCGCTGAGCCCCGAAAGACTGGTGGGCTATGTCGGGTTCGATCCCAGCGCGGTTTTTTCCACCCCGCTTCGGGTCGGTACGATCATCGTCTTGCTGTTCGTTTTTTTCGGCCAACTTCTGTTCGCGGCAGGGGGCGGCGCATTCTTCACCGATCTTGCGATGGCCGCGACGGGCCGCGCGCGGGGCGGCAGCGCCAAGATCTCGGTCACGGGGTCGGCTCTGTTCGGCTCGATCTCGGGCTCGGCCGTATCCAACGTGGTGACGACAGGCGTTGTGACGATCCCGCTGATGCAGCGCGGCGGCTACTCCAAACGCGACAGCGGCGCGATCGAGGCCGTGGCATCCACCGGAGGCCAGCTGACGCCGCCGATCATGGGGGCGGCGGCGTTCCTGATGGCCGAATTTCTCGATATTTCCTACATGACCGTTGCGGCCGCCGCCCTTGTGCCGGCGATCTTGTACTACATCTCCATCTTCATCCAGGTGGACCTGATGGCGGGCCGCGACCACATCGCCGCCCCCGATGACGACCTGGTGACGGTCCGCGAGGTGCTTGGCGAAGGCTGGCATTTCGTGGTGCCCTTCGTCGTGTTGATGGGCGCACTGTTCTGGCGCCGGATGGACCCCGAGGATTCCGCTCTCCTGGCATCAATCGCCATCGTGATCGTGGGCTTCGCTCGGCCCTATCGCGGCACGCGGCTGTCACTGGCGACACTTGGCCGGGTGTTTGTGGATACCGGCACGCAGATGGTCGACCTGATCTTGATCGTCGCGGCAGCGGGCTTTGTCATCGGCATCCTGAATATCACAGGTCTCGGTTTCGCGCTGACGCTGGTGCTGGTGGAGGCGATCGGGTCGAACCTGATCTTGCTGCTGATCATGTCGGCGGTGATCTGCATCGTGCTGGGGATGGGGATGCCGACCTCGGGCGTTTACGTGTTGCTGGCCACGCTGGTCGCCCCGTCACTGGTGCGCGCAGGGGTAGAGCCTTTGGCGGCGCATCTGTTCATCCTTTATTTCGGGATGATGTCGATGATCACGCCGCCGGTGGCGCTTGCGGCCATCGCGGCGGCCTCGATCACCAAGGCCAGCGCCATCGCCACGGGCTTTGCGGCCATGCGGATCGGGTGGGCCGCCTACATCATCCCGTTCCTGTTCGTGGCAACCCCCGCGCTGCTGATGGATGGAACCTGGCCGATGATCCTGAGCGCGGGCGCGTTATCGGTGATCGGGATCGGGGCAATCTGCATCGGCATGGTCGGGTTCCTGAACACGAAGCTCAACCTTGGTCTGCGGGTCCTGTTCATCGTCGGCGGCATCGTCGCGCTGCCGCTTGGCCAATACCCTGAAGCCTACCCTCATCTGGGCTGGATGGGGGCTGTCGCGCTGGCGGTCCTGGCGGGGGCCGTGACACGCCTGACGAAACGACAAGAGCCGGACAAAACGGCGACCTGAAAGACATTTTTCAAAGGGAGGAAGACATCATGAAACACTTGAAGACAGCTTTGCTTGCGGGGGCGGCGGCAATGACGCTTGGCTGCGCCGCTTCTGCGCAGGTCGTGACAATCGCGACGGGTGCCCAGGGCTCGCTTGCCTACAATTCCGGGCAGGCCGTTGCGATCGTGGCCAACGAGGCCGGCATCACGGCACGTACGCAGCCGCTGGTGGGCTACCTGCCGCTGATCGATTCCGGCGAAGTTCAGTTTGGCTTCTCCAACGGCGTCGAGGCGGAATACGCATTCACCGGCACCGGCAACTACGACCGCGCCGCGCCCAACATCCGCCTTGTCGGAACGATGTTCCCGCTGACCACGGGCCTGATGGCACCTTGTGACCTGGGGCTGACCAGTGTCGCGGAACTGGCCGAACGGGCCGGTGATCTGCGGATTGCGTCCGAATACACCTCTTCGACCATCATTCCGTTCTATATCCGGGGCGGGCTCGCCAATGCCGGCATCGCCTACGAGGATTTCCAGCAAGTTCCCGTGGCAAGTTTCGTCGCCGGGATCGAGGCATTGGGTGACGGCCTGGTCGATGTCGCGCTTGTATCGCTGAACGCGGGCGCAGGACAGCAAGCAGCCGTCCAGCTGCAAGATCGTGGCGGGCTTTGCTACATCTCGCTCGACAATTCCGAAGCAGGTGTGGCGGCATTCACCGACTACATGCCCGCAGCCGTGATCGCTGCACTGCCACAGAACGAAAACCTGAACGGCTTGCAGAATTACGATGCGAACTTGATGCGCATTCCATGGATGATGCTCGTGCATGAGGGCGCGGACGAGGATCTTGTCTACACCATGACGCGGGCAATCGCGGAAAACCAGGAAACCCTCGCGGAAAGCTTCGGCGCGTTCCGCAACGCGAACCTGCAGACCATGGCACCAAGAAACCAGATGCCCTATCATCCGGGCGCCGCGCGCTACTATGAAGAAGCCGGGATTCCGGTGAACCAGTAATCCCTTGCCGCGCCGCCTGCACAGACCCGGGCGGCGCGGATCATCGCATGCGCAAAGAGGTAGGACATGTTTACGGAACTGACGGCGGCTGACGGACATCAATTGCAGTGCTGGATCGAACCGGCCCAAGGGGTGCGCAAAGGCGGAATCGTGATCTTGCAGGAAATTTTCGGCGTCACCGATCAGCTCAAGGGCGTTGCGGCGCGGTATGCCAAGCTTGGCTACGAGGTCGCCATCCCCGCCCTGTTCGATCGTCTTGAAAAGGGTGCCGTCGTGCCCTTTGACCAGGCACCGAAAGGGCGCGACATGATGCTGGCTTCGGATCTGGATCAAACCATGATGGATGCCGGGGCGGCCGTGTCCGCGCTCGCCTCTCATGGCGGGAGGGTCGGCGTGATCGGCTTTTGCTGGGGCGGTGGCCTGGCCATTCGCGCGGCGCAGGTGCTGGACGTCGCGGGCGCTGTGTCATTCTACGGCACCCGACTGCCGCAATACCTCGACAAGCCGCTGAAGGCACCGGTCCTGGGGCATTTCGGATCGTCCGACGATCACGTGCCGCCGGACATGCTGCAAGACGCCAAGACCGCCCTGCCCGAACTGGTGGTCCATATGTACGATGCAGGCCATGCCTTCGCCAATGACGTGCGCCCGTCCTACGTGGCTGCCGCAGCCGACCTGGCGCATCAGCGCACCGAGGCCTTTTTGGCAGAACATATCGGATAAGGGCCCCGACCATGCAGATCGCTTTTGTCGGTATGGGCGAGGCCGGATCGGCCATCGTGCAGGGATGGGGCCCGTCCCGCGCGGCAGATATCCGGGCCTATGACATCAAGTCCGACGACCCGGCCACGGCGGGCGAGATTGCCGCGCGCTGCGCCGCGCTCGGCATTCGGAACTGCGCCTCGCAGGCCGAGGCGATCGAGGGCGCGGACCTTGTGTTTTGCACCGTCACCGCGGATCAGGCGGTGGTGGCCGCACGCGCGGCCGCCGCCGATCTGGGGCAAGGCACGGTCTGGTGTGATCTCAATTCATGCGCGCCGTCGTCCAAGGGCGTGTCTGCCGACATGATCGTGGGTGCCGGCGGGCGATATGTGGATGTCGCCGTGATGGCGCCCGTTCACCCCAAACTGAACATGGTGCCGTGCCTCGTGTCGGGGCCTCATGCCACCGACATGGCGCCCGTCCTTGCCAGTCTGCCAATGGCGGTGCGGGTGATAGATGGCCCGGTTGGCGCAGCCTCCTCGATCAAGATGATCCGGTCGGTGATGGTCAAAGGGCTGGAGGCCCTGACCGCCGAGTGCGTTCTGGCCGCCGTCGCGGCAGGCGTGCAGGACGAGGTCCTGGGATCGCTGGCCAAGAGCCATCCGGGCACGGACTGGCCCCATGCTGCCGCCTACAATTTCGAGCGATCCATTGTCCACGGCGAACGCCGCGCGGCCGAGATGGAAGAGGTCGCCAAGACGCTTGAGGATCTGGGGCTGTACGCCGATGTCACGACCGGCACGATCCAGTGGCAACGGCGCCTTGCCAGATCCGGGGTGCCCGCGCCCGACGGCCTGCCCGAGGACGGCCCGCTGGATGTGGCCCAGGCGCTTTTGGCCGTGCTCGGGCGGACGGGCGGATAGTCATGCCTTCCATGGCGGCGTCACGGGCGCGCCGTCCACCCGGACCTCGCCCGTCTCGTTGTCCAGCACGACCGGATTGTCGAACAGCGTCAGCGTGGGCCGCACACCGAAACGCCCCTCCATCCAGTCCGCCCATCCGTCATCGAACCACGCCAGCGCATCCTCGCGCGTGGCGAATTCGTAGATGCCGCCGCCGCCCTCTTCGGAATTCAGGAAATACTTGCGCCGCAGGCCTTTGACCGCGTGAAAGATGCCGGTCGCCTCGACCGATTGGGCGGCGACATGATCGTGGTCCCGCTTGGGCCCCGGCAACGGGATCTGAACCAGGGCGATGATCATCGAACGACCTCCTTACAGGGTGCTGACCCCTTGCCAGATCAACCGCAGCGAAATCAGGATCAGCAGTATATTGAGCGCAACGCCAAAACGCGCGTCGGTCAGGCGGTTCAGGATGAGTTTGCCCGCATAGGTGCCCGCCAGTCCCACGGCGATCATCAACATGATGACCCAGATCCAGTCACCATAGGCAAATCCAAGCAAGCCGAACACCACGACCTTCAGCCCATGCTGAAGCGTCATCAGCGTTGCATGGGTCGCGACATGGGCGTGGCGTGGCAAGGCGTGGGATTTCGTGAAACTGGCCACGAACAGGCCCGTTGCCCCGAAGAACATGGTCAGGAAACTGGAAACCAGGCCCGTCAGGATGGGCCAGCGGCTGAACCAGCGCGGCGCGCGGGCCACGACAGTGTAGATCACGAACAATCCGATGCCGATCTGCACGTATTGCGGCGGCAATTCGACTGCGACCATGCCGCCGATGGAGACCCCGATCAGCGTGCCGACGGCAAACCATGGCAGCGCAGGCCAGAAGATCTCGCGCCATAGCATGACCATGCGCCCCGCGTTGGACCCTGCCTGCACCACGCCATGGATCGGGATAAGCGCCGCGGGCGGCACCAGCGTCGCCAGAACCGCCAGGACCAGCCCCCCGCCCCCGATCCCGAAAGCGGCCGTGATGAAAGACCCCGCGAAACTGGCCGCCATGATCACCCAGAACGCGACCAGCGACAGGCCTTCGGGAAGCAGTGCTAACATGAATGGGTCCTTGGTTTGGTGGGCGACCCGTCGCATCCGGCATGGCTGCCCGGACCCCTTCTGACCTGCCTCATTGCGTCGGAGCCTCGTTCATGACCGGGGCATCCCCGGCCTGCGAGAGCTATCGACATGGCCACCCGCCATGTGACACCTCATCGGCTTTCGAACCCGGCAAGCGGCGAAGGGCTGCGCGGGGTGGGAATGAAAACCTCGGCCTGCAATGCCTCGATCGCACGGGCGATCTGCGTGCGGCGGGCAAGCAGATGGTTGAACTGCGCATCACAGCCGGAAATCGGTGTCGGATAGCTTGAAATATCGGCCGCGAGCTCGCGACGGACGGTCTCGAGCGTATTCAGCGCATCCGCAAATTGGGCATCGATCCGCGTTGTCATGGGGCCTCCACAAAGTGTATACCGTAGTATACAAGCTTTCCTCACGCTGTCCAGAACGGCTATTTCGGGGGATGCGCGCGGCGAATGACCGGCGAGGCGACCTGATCGGATACCGGAACATCCCAGACCGCCGCGCCGCCCGTTTTGGCAAAATCCGCGATCAGCCCCGGCAGCGCCGCCAGATCGGTGATCGTCGCCCCCCCAATGCCAAAGCCCCGCGCGATGGACGCAAGATCGGTGCGGCCGAACACGGCGCCCGCGTCCGACAACCCTTCGGCACGCAACTTGTGGATCTCGGACCCGTAGGCTCCGTCGTTCAGGACCACGATCAAGATGTTCAAGCCGTGGCGCGCGATCGTCTCGAGCTCCTGAATGTGCATCAACAGGCTGCCATCCCCATCGAACATCACGACGGTATCGGCAGGCCGCGCGGCCGCGACCCCCATGGCAAAGCTGATGCCGTTGCCGATCGCCCCGAACTCGCGAATGGTCAGGAAATGGGTCTGCGGGCGCGACGGCATTTGCGCAAAGAAGTACGAGCAATGGCCCGACGAATTGACCATCTGCCAATCGTGCGGCAGATGCTTTTCGAAGGCGGCGACCACATCGCGGGGGTCGTGCAAACCGGGTTCCGCCGGAAAGGGCGTGGAATCGGCGGGGGTGGTTGCGATCCGCTGCGCCAGCGCTTCGCTGCGCCACGCGGGCGCACGGGTGGGCAATTCGGCCACCAGTGTCTCCACCCCAAGACGGGCATCTGCCCGCAGATGCGCCTGCGCCGCGACACGGCCCTGGCTGATGGCGACGGGGTCGGTGTCGATCTGAAGGAGCCTGGCATTGGGCCACAGCTTGCCGCCATCGGAATTGTGATGCGCCAGCGAGGCCCCCACCGCGATCACAAGATCCGCCTCGGCAAGACATTCGCGAGCGGTTTCCGTCGAAAACCCGCCGGCGACGTTGAGGTTGAACGGATCGTCATGAAACAGTCCGCGCGCGGGCAGCGTGGTGGCGAGAAGCGCGTCACAGCGTTCGGCCAGCGCGCGGCACGCGGGCCCCGCCCCGGCCTCGACCGCACCAAGGCCGGCCATCACGACGATGCGCCTGGCCCCGGCCACCATCGCGGCGGCGCGGGCCAGATCATCGGGATGCGGCGGAATCGGCGGCAGGTCCGGCAGCAGGTCACGCGACGGGGTCGGCAGGGTGACAGGACCGATCCAGGGACGGTTCTGCAAATCGAATGGCACCCCAAGCACCACGGGACGACGTTCGCGCCGGGCCTGAACAAATGCATCGCGGATGGCTGTGGGCATGCCTTCGGGGTGGTGCAGGGACTGGTAGGCCGATCCGGTCGCGGCCACGAAGGGCGCCTGGTCAATCGCCTGATTGTACCATGCGGCTTTCAGCGGCGCCTCGCCCGCGAACACCACCAGCGGAATGTTGGCCCGCACAGCGGCGGGCAGCGCTGTCATCAACTGCGTCAACCCCGGCCCGCATGTGACCGTCGCAACACCCACTTCGCCGGATTTGCGCGCATAGGCCATGGCAGCAGCCACGGCGCAATGTTCGTGCCGGACATAGATCATGCCGCATCCGCCCTCGGCCAGGCGGGTGGCAAAGTTCATGTTGGCATCCCCAAGCAGGGCGAAACAGGTGCTTACGTCTTCTTGCAAGAACGCCTGCGCAAGGATGTCGAACAGTTTCTGGCCCTTGTTGCTGTCATCGCGCATGGATCAAACCCCCGCATCCGTTACAAGAACCTCGCCCCGCGCAATCAACCGGGCCGTGCGAATGACGCCCGCTGCCCGGAAATCGAGCCTGTCGCCCTGGCGGGTGAAATCGACCGTCACTTCCATCTCGCCCATGGGGTGCTCTATGCGCATGACCTCGGGCCCGAACGCGACCGGGCGCGCGATGCCCTCGGCCACGGTGCCGGCTGCGAGCGCACAGGCCGCCAGGCACTGAGACCCGGTGACGGCCAGCGTCGGATGGGTTTTCCACGGCATGAAATAGCGCGCGCAGAAATGCGCGTCGGTCCGGGGCGGTGCGATCAGGCCGATCTTGGGCGTCACGGATTTGCGCACATCGCCAAAGCCCATAAGCTCGCCCGCTTGCAGGCGGATCGCCTCCATCCGGTCGAACAAGGCCGTATCGGCATCGAGGTCCGCCTGCGTCTCGTAGCCGGTCAGCCCGAAATCGGCAGCACGTGCGATCATCATCGGCATGGCGACGTCGATGCAGGTGACCTCCACCCCGTCGATGACATCCATGCTCTGCCCGGTCGGGAACATCTTGCCGGACTTCGACCCGACCACATCAAGGAAATTCAGCGCGACCGGGGCGGCGGTTCCGGGCACGCCGTCAACGGTGGTGTCGCCCTCGTAATTGACCGCGCCACCCGGCGTTTGCACGACGGATTCGACCAGCGCGCCGGTGTTGACCGCACGAATGCGCACCGTCGTGGTGTCCCCTGTCACCGGCACCAGCCCCATTTCGATGGCGGCGGGGCCAACGCCCACCAGGATGTTGCCGCAGGTGGGGCCATAGTCGACCATCCGTTCCGTCACCGCGACCTGGGCAAAGAAATAATCCACATCGGCCACGTCTTCGGCCGAGGGGCTGAGCATCGCGACCTTGGTGGTGACCGCATCGCCGCCGCCAAGCCCATCGATATTGCGCGGGTTTCCGGCCCCCATGACCTGGATCAGGATATCGGAGAGGGCATCGCGATCTTCGGGCAGATCAGCACGATTGAAATATGGCCCGCGCGATGTGCCGCCGCGCAGAAAATGAAAAGGGATAGGGCGTTGGGTCATTCCGCTTCTCGCTGAATATGAGTGGTAATGGCTTGGGTCATGATACGGGTACTGGCGGTGCCGCCCAGATCGGCGGTGCGGGTCGCGGGATCGGCAAGGGCCGCACCCAGGGCCGAGGTGATCAGGGCAGATGCATCGCCATGGCCCAGGTGGTCCAGCAGCATGGCCACCGATCCGACTAGCGATCCGGGGTTGGCCACGCCCTGCCCCGCCAGATCGGGGGCGGATCCGTGTTGCGCCTGTGCAACGGCGTGATCATGCCCGTGGTTGAGCGATGCGGCAAGGCCAAGCCCGCCTGCCAGTTCGGACGCCAGATCGGACAGGATATCGCCATACATGTTCGTGGCGATCACCACGTCGAACCGTGTGGGGTCGCGCACGAAAAGGGCGGCCGCCGCGTCGATCAGCAATTCCTCGGTCTCGCAATCGGGATAGGCGCGCGCCACGTCGCGCACGGCATCCAGGAACACACCATCGCTCAGGCGCAGAACGTTGGCCTTGTGGATCACCGCGACACGCGCCCCTCCCCGGCGGCGGGCAAGGGCATATCCGGCCTCGGCGATGGCGCGCGAATTGGCGGTGGTGATGCGGCGCATGGACAGCGCCACACCGGGCACCGGCATGAATTCGGCCGGGCCGCTTTCCATGTTCCGGTCGGCATAGAACCCTTCGAGGTTTTCGCGCACCACGACCATGTCGACGGCATGGCCGGTTGGGGTCGGCACAGCCGGATGACTGCGCGCGGGACGGATATTGGCGAACAACTCCAACCGTTTTCGCAACACCCCCGACGGGTTAAGCCCGCCTTCGCTGATCGGAGGATAGGCATTGTGGGACACCGGCCCAAGTATGACGCCATCGCACGCGCGCGCGCGCGCGATCACATCGTCCGGGATCGTGGTGCCACGGGCCCTGAGCGCCGCGAACCCGATCTCGGCCGCATCGACCTGCACCGGTGTACCCGTGGCGGCACAGGCCGCGTGAAGCACGTCGAGCGTGGCATCCATGATCTCGGGGCCGATCCCATCGCCCGAAAGCGCGAGAAGTCGCAGCGTCATGTGAACGGCCAGGGCAGATTGACGAATTCCTGCAACAGCCCCGGCGGGAAATCCCGGCCAAGCGAGCCCGCAAGCACCAAGATCAGCGCCAATGCGCCCGCCGTCAGCACCAACGTCCTCACCCAGCTGATCTGCGCACGGATCCGCAGGAAGGCCGCGAAAAACACCGTGATCGCGATGACGAAGCCAAACAGCGACGACAGGACCAACAGGAACGCGAACCAGGCCAGCGTCGTCCACAGGCCGTGGGGCGCCTCGGCATCCTCGCCGCCGCTTTCGTTATCGGCAAAGATCGGGTGGCTCTCGGGAACCATCATCATGCGCATCAACAGTGTGAAACAGCCGATCAGCGTCACGATACCGATGGTCAGCGGAAAGATCTTGTCGCCGGTATAGCGAATGGTCGAGGCATCATACACCGCGACACACAGGTAGAGCGTGACCAGGCCAAGGAACACGAAGGGCGCACGCTTGCCCCCCGTAGGCGGGCTCTCGTTGCCGAGGATGTTCTTGCCCTGCCGCACCCCGATGATGATCGACAGAACCGTCAGCGCAAGGATGACCAGCACCAGCGGCGAGGCGATGTAATCCAGCCCGTCCTCGAATCCGCGCCGGAACCGTGACCCGGCGATCTGGTAGGCCTGGTTGGCAAAGGCCTCGGTCTGGCCCGAAAGCACGAACCCGATCAGGAAGGCGGGTCGCGAAAATTCGAACCGCTTGAGAAAGATGCCAAGCGCGCCGATCGCCATAAGGGCCGCCAGGTCCCCAAGAGACTGGCGCGACTGGAAGGCCGCGAAGGCGATGATCATGAACAGGAACGGCGCCAGCAGCGTGAAGCGGATCGTGGTCAGCTTGGCGATCTGGCCCGACAGCAAAATGCAAAGGCCCGCGCCGATCACGTTGGCCAGCGCCAGCGACCACACGATCGTGTACGTGATATCGAGATTGTGCAGCACCATGTGCGGGCCGGGATCGTAACCCAGAAGCGCCACACCGCCCAGGAACACGGCCATAGACCCGGATCCGGGGATGCCGAAGATCATGGTCGGCACAAGGCCGCCGCCCTCTTTCGCGTTGTTCGAGCTTTCCGGCCCGATCACGCCCCGGATATCGCCTTTGCCGAACCGGGTCTTGTCCTTCGAGGACTGGACGGTAAAGCCATAGGCGATCCAGTCCACCACCGACCCGCCAAGGCCCGGAATGACGCCGACGATCACGCCGATGGCCGAACACCGGATCGACAGCCATATGTTTGACCACCAGTCCTTGAGCCCCGTGAGCCAGCCCGCGCCCAGGCCTCCGGTCTGCGAAATGGCCCGGTCCTGGCGCAGCAGGGCCACGATTTCCGGGATCGCAAAGATCCCCAGGCCCACGATGACAAGGCTGAAGCCATCCAGCAGGTAGGGCGTGTCATAGGTCGCCATCCGCGGGCTGCCGCCGGCGCCTGCAAGACCGATGGTGCCGAGCATCAGCCCCATGCCTGCCGCAACCACACCCTTCAACGGGATACGGCCGGCCAGGATGGCAACCATGCTCAGGCCAAGCAACGTGACCGCCAGCATCGCCGGAATCTCGAAGGCGAGGATCAAGGGACGCGCGATCAGAATGAAGAACGTCAGGACAACAGCGCCCAGCAGCCCCCCGAACAGCGACGAGGCAAAAGCCGCAGACAGCGCACGCGCCGCCTCACCCTTCTTGGCAAGCGGAAATCCGTCCAGCACGGTCGCCTGGCTGGCCGTTGATCCCGGTATGCCCAGCAAGACGCTGGCGAAGGTGTCCGACGTGGGGACAACCGCGATGAGCCCGACCATCAGAGCCAGGCCCGAGACCGGATCCATCCCGAATATGAACGGCAAGACCAGCGACAGACCCGCGATGCCGCCGAGGCCCGGAAAGACGCCGACCGACAGTCCAAGAAGGACGCCGAGAGCGAGGAACATAAGTTGCTGCGGCTGGAAGATAAGGGCAAGCGCCTCTCCCAATGCAGGGAGGGCGGTGGCAAAGATTTCCATGGGCTGGCTCGCGATGTTGGACCTGGATCAGCCGGGAGCACGACACCCGACCGGAGCACGGACCCCCACGCCGCAAGAGGTGCGGGGGTCCGTCCGTGTCAGGGATGGATCAGTTTACGACGACGCCGTAACGCTCTTCCAGCCACGAGATGACGAAATCGCGCGCTTCGGCGGGCACCTGCGTGGCCAGGCGGAACGCAGCTTGTGCGCCAGCTTCGGTCATCTGCGGGTAAACACCCAACTCTGTGGCCGACAGTTCAGCGAAATCGTCGCGCGCCATGGCATCGTTCAACGCGTTGGTGAAGGTCGCAACCACGTCCGGCGACGCGGAACCGGGCAGGAAGATCATCTTCTGAGCCGCGAAGCCCGAGATGAAGAACGCGCGCCAGGCGTCCCATGCCTCGCCCTGGGTTTCGCACGCCGGCGTCGCCTCGCAAACCTCGGCAAAGGTCGGGATGTCGGGGAAGGTCGGATCACGCACGATATTGCCATCGTTGTCGAGCGCGCCCCAGCTCATCATCGGCACGGCCAGGCCGGCATCCACCAGCGGTTGCACCGAACGGATATAGGCAGACGTTGTCTGGTAGTCGATATTGGCTTCGCCACGCTCGAACATCAGGCGGCCGTCACCACGACCCTCGATGCCGAAGACAGGCTCGACCGTCATGCCCAGCATTTCCCATGCCAAGTTGGCCACGAGGTCAAGACCCGTCGCGCTTTGCGCGCCCCAGATGAAATCGGTGCCCTGCAGGCCGGTCGCATCCAGACCGTCCATCATGCCCGCCATTTCGGGCGGCAGATACGCGACACCGCCGGTGCCCGAGGCCAGTACGACCTGCCAGTCGTTGTATTCGTAGCGCACGCGCGGATCGCCCAGCAGATAGGGGAACTGGGTGGAGCCCGAGGTGCCAAAGATCAGCGTACCGTCATCGGTGGTCTGTTCCTGGAACCAGTTGGCGCCCGAGGTCGACCCCGCACCGGGGCGATAGCGCACCACGACAGTGGGGTTGCCCGGCAGGGATTCGCTCAGCAGCGGCGCGAAAAAGTTCGCCCAGCGCGCCGAGCCACCGGATTCCGAGAACGGGATCACGAATTCCACGGTTTCACCCGACAGATCCACACCACCATGGCCACCGGCCATCGCAGCCGACGACAGTGCCAGCGTGGCGGTGCCGACAAGAAGAGCCTGCGCGGAACGGCGCATTGCAAAAAGTTTAGTCATGTCTTCCTCCCAAAATCACAGCCCGCCCCTCCCGGACGGGTCTGCTCCGTCATTCAAATCGGGGCTGTCATCCCCGCTTGATACCCGCGCTGTGACCTGCGAACCTTGCCTCAAGCTTGCAGCGCGTGGTTCAGGAGACAACAATGCGCATTGTTCTCGTGGAAGACAACGCCAGTCTCGCAAAAGGGATAACTTACAGGCTTCAGGATGTCGGACACTCGGTCGACGTTTTGCATGACGGGATCCACGCCGACGAGTATTTGCGCGCCGATCAGGCGGATCTGGTCATCCTCGACATCAACCTTCCCGGACGCGACGGGCTGGACGTGCTCAAGGCCATGCGCAACCGGGGCGATGCGCGACCCGTTTTGCTTTTGACGGCGCGCTCGGACACGATCGACCGGGTCAGGGGGCTTGATGCGGGGGCCGACGACTACCTGGTGAAACCCTTCGAGATGGTCGAACTGGAAGCCCGTATCCGCGCCTTGTCGCGCCGCAAGCCCCTGCCCTATCGCAAGGTCGTGGCGCTTGGGCCCATGGTTCTGGATCTCGACGCGCGCCAGGTGAGTATCAACGACGTGCCCGAAATCATCCCCCGGCGCGAGATCAGCATTCTGGAATCCCTGATGTCGGCAGACGGGCGTACGGTGCCAAAACCGCACCTGCTGGAACACACCTATGGCACCGGAACGGATGTCGAAGAAGCCGCGATCGAAGCGCATATCTCGCGCCTGCGAAAGCGGCTCAGGCCCCATGGCATCATGATCCGGGTCCAACGCGGGCTGGGGTATTCGATCATGCACGAGCCGCAGTCGTGACCTCGACCTCCCTGCGACTGCGGCTGACGATGATCATCCTGCTGCCGCTTCTGGCGATCGGGGCGATCGTGGGGGCGTGGCAGGTCATCGACGCACGCACCAAGGCCGCGGACCTGTTCGACCGAGGTTTGCTGTCCGCCGCCCTGGCGATTGCCGCCGACATAGCGGGCGGCAACGGCGATGCCATTTCGATCGAAACCACGGACCTGATTTCCGATACCTCCGGAGAGCCCGTCTACTACCATGTCTACGCGCCCGACGGCATCTATGTCCTGGGATACGCCACGCCGCCCGTCCCGCGCGAAACGCGGCAGGGTCTGACGGAAGAGATCACCTTTTACGACGGCCGGTACCACAGCCGCGATGTGCGGGTCTTGCGCTATCGCTCGGTCACCACGATCGACGGCATCACCGGCCCCTTCACCTACACGATCTGGCAGGATGTGACCGTGCGCAACGCCTTTGTCCGCGACCTGGTCCGACGGACCTTCACGGTGATCACGGTTCTGATCGGATCGGTCGCCCTGGTGGTCTGGTTCGGCATCAGCATTGGCCTGCGGCCGCTTCTGGATCTGGAAGACGCCATTTCGCGCCGCAGTTTCGACGACCTGCGTCCGATCCGCCGCCCGGTGCCACCCGAAACGCGGGGGCTGGTCACCCGGCTGAACAGGCTGTTCGGACAGGTGGAACGCGCGATGGAGGCGCAGACCACCCTGATCTCGAACGCCGCCCACCAGTTGCGCAACCCGATTGCAGGCGTCCTGGCCATGGCCGAGGCGTTGCAATCGGCGCCCACCGACGCCGCGGCGCGGGAACGTGCCGATGTGTTGCTGTCGGCCGCGCGCCGCGCGAGCGACCTGGCCAACAAGCTCTTGACGCTGGAACGGGTGCGCGCGGCCCCGCAAGACACCTTCGGCACCCCGGTCGACATGGGGGCGCTGATCAAGGAGGTGGTGGATGCCTTCCAGCCGACCGCCCGGGCACATGGCGTGACGGTCAGCGCGGATCTCGGGCATGGCCCGGCGATCGTGGTGGCCGACAAGGTGATGGTCGGCGAGGCCATCACCAACCTGGTCGACAACGCCTTGCAGCATGGTGGACCCGGGCTCCGCCAGGCGCGGGTGCTTTTGGAGCGGCACGACGGGGCCGCCATCATCACCGTCGAAGATGACGGCGCGGGCCTTGATCCGGCGGACGTCCAGACCGCTCTCGCCCGTTTCGGCCAGGCCAGTCCCGGCGAGGGCAGCGGGCTGGGTCTGTCCATCGCCGAAGCCGTGGCCGAACGCCATGGCGGCACGCTGATCCTCGACACCGCGCGGCGCGGCCTGGCGGTCAGCTTGCGATTGCCATTGACCGGCTGACACGCCCCGCCCCTGCCCGCAGGCACCCAGTCTTTTGCAAAAGACTGGGCAGGTCCTTGCAAGGACCTGGCGCGCGTCTCAGCGCCCGATGGCGTAAGCCTGCATAAGGCGTGGCGTCGCTGCCGCCTTGAGCATGCCGTCCGGGCTGCGGGATGCGGCCGTCAGGCGGCCCACGGCCCAGGGTTCCGACACCTCCAGCTTGTGGCCGCGCGCGCGCAAGGCGTCCAGCGTCGCGGACGGGAAATGCGGCTCGGCCATCAGGTGGCCGGGCCTGGTGCCGCGCGGATAAAAGCTCGCCTGCAGATGGGCTGTGTGGAACAGCGGGCCATCGATGGCCTCTTGCAGATTCATGCCGTGATGGATCAGCCGCAGCAGGAAGGTCAGCTGCCACTGGTCCTGCTGATCTCCGCCCGGCGTTCCAAAGGCGACGCGCGTCCCGTCCGGCCTGCGCGCCATCGAAGGCGACAGCGTCGTGCGCGGACGCCGGCCGGGGGCCAGCGACGTCGGCAGACCTTCGTCCAGCCAGAACATTTGCGCCCGCGTGTTGAGGGGCACGCCAAGGCCCGGAATGACCGGGTTGGATTTCAGCCAGCCACCCGAGGGCGTGGCCGAAACCGCATTGCCCCATTGATCGACAACATCGATGTGCACCGTATCGCCGCGTTTCTCGGTCAGGTGCGCCATGGTCGGCTCTCCGATGCCGATGCCACGATCCTGGACCGGCGGGCGCGCGACCCGTGCAAGGAAGGCATCGGCCAGGGCCTCGAACCCCGGGATGGCGCCGGGGCGCTGGTCCAGCGACGCGCTATCTCCGATCAGCTTGCGCCGCTCGGAGCCGTATGCCGCCGAGAGCAGGGTGCCGGTTGGCACATCGAAATGGTCCGGGTCGCCGTAATAGGCCTCCCGGTCGGCAAAGGCGAGTTTCAGGGCCTCGGTCACCCGGTGCACGAAGGCGTCCCCCGTGGGATCAAGGGCCGCCAGGTCATCGCCCGCCAGCATCTGAAGCGCCTGCAACAAGACCGGGCCTTGCGTCCACGTTCCGCATTTGAAGACATCCCAGCCGGCATGGGCGACGCTGAGGGCGGGCTCGTAGCTTGCCCGCCAGTCGGCCATGTCCTGCCCCGTCAAAACGCCCTTGCGGCGTCCGCCCGTGGCATCCATCACGCAAGCGTCACGCAAGTAATCATCGATGGCTTCGGCCACGAAACCCTCGTGGAAGGCGTGGCGCGCGGCCTCGATCTGCGCTTCGCGGCCTGGCACGGATTCGGCCTCGGCGACCAACCTGTCCCAGAAATCGGCAAGCATCGGGTTGGCGAAGAGCGAGCCGGGTTCCGGCGCGTGCCCCCCCGGCAGCCAGACTGGCGCCGAGGTCGGCCATTCGTCACGGAACACATGGGCCATGTCTGCAATCGTGGCGGCGACACGCGGAAGGATCGGGTGGCCGTGGCGGGCGTAATGGATGGCCGGCGCCATGACCTCGCGCAGGGGCAAACGCCCGTGATCGCGCAGCATCAGCATGAAGGCGTCGAACTGGCCCGGCACCACCGTCGCAAGCAGGCCGGACCCGGGGATCAGGTCCAGCCCCTCGCTCCGGAAATGGTCGATCGTGGCCCCGGCCGGTGCCGTGCCCTGCCCGCAGATCACCGTGGGCGCGTCATCGCCCGCAGGCCAGATCATCGCCGGCATGTCACCCAGCGGGCCGTTCAGGTGCGGCTCGACCACGTTCAGGACAAACCCGGCAGCAGCGGCGGCATCGGCGGCGCTACCGCCCATCTCGAGCATCTTCATGCCGGACGCGGAGGCCAGCCAGTGGGTCGTCGTGACCATGCCGAACGTACCCGCCAGTTCCGGCCTAGTGGTGAATGTCATGGTCGCTGCCCTTCCAATTCTCTATCCGTTGTCTCGCGGTCCTCGATCGGGACTATGCGTGCCGCACGGGGCGCGCCGCGTGGAAATATCACGATATGCGTCAGATCATCCACGATGACAAAGCGCAGATCGACGCCGGCCACAATGGCCAAGACCATCATCTCCGCCCGCTTGCCGGTCACCAGGAGCGGGTCGGACCACACCGCCGCGTGGCGTGTTTCCAAAATGACAGTGGCAAGGGTCGGGCCAGTTGCATCCTGATGTATCCAAGTGTATGCGCATATGAAACCCCTGATGAATGGCCCCATGCCCAAGACGACTCAACATGATGCAGCTTCAGGTCTGAACGCCAATGCGCGGTGGCCGACGCAAACGACCGCTTTCACGATACCCAGGGCGGTCGGTCTGGCCGGGCGCATGGACCACACGCACGCCCCGATCGAAACCGCGGATCGGGCAAGACGGAAACCGCGACGCGCAGGACGGGCCGCATGAGAGATCTGAGCAAGGTTACCTGGGATGTCATCGTGGTCGGGGGCGGCAATGCAGGGCTGTGTGCCGCGATCGAAGCGGCCGAGTCCGGCGCGCGCGTGCTGATCCTCGAAAGCGCGCCCAAGACGTATCGGGGCGGCAACTCGCGTCATACGCGAAATTTTCGCTGCATGCATGACGGGCCGCTTTCGGTCCTGACAGGCACTTATGGCGAAGACGAATATTTTGACGACCTGATCCGCGTGACGAAGGGCAAGACGGATGAAGCGCTGGCCCGCATGACCATCCGCACGTCGGAAGATTGCCTGCCATGGATGGAGGCCCATGGCGTGGCGTTCCAGAAATCGCTGTCCGGGACGTTGTCGTTGTCGCGCACCAACGCGTTCTTTCTGGGCGGCGGCAAGGCGCTGGTGAATGCCTATTACAACACGGTCGAAGATCTGGGCGTTACGGTCGCCTATGACGCCGAGGTCAGCCATATCGCCATCGAAGACGGTGCCTTCACAGGTCTGGATGCCTCGATCGGCGGGACAGTGACCCGGATCGAAGGCCGCGCGCTGGTGCTGGCCTCGGGCGGGTTCCAGGCGGATCTCGACTGGCTGGCCGACGCGTGGGGGCCTGCCGCGCGCAACTTCCTGATCCGTGGCACGCCCTATAACCGTGGCGTGGTTCTGCGCGACATGCTGGATCAGGGCGCCGACAGCGTGGGCGATCCGACCCAGTGCCATGCCGTCGCCATCGACGGACGGTCCCCGAAATTCGACGGCGGGATCGTCACGCGGCTGGATTGCGTGCCGTTTTCCATCGTCGTGAACAAGAACGGCGAGCGGTTCTATGACGAGGGTGAGGACGTCTGGCCCAAGCGCTACGCGATCTGGGGTAGGCTGGTGGCGGCGCAGCCCGAACAGGTCGCCTATTGCATCATCGACAGCAAATCCATCAACGACTTCATGCCATCCGTGTATCCGCCCGAAACGGCAGACACGATTGACGGGTTGGCACAGAGACTGGGCATTTCGGGCACCAAGCTGCGCGAGACGGTCGATGAATTCAACGCCGCGTGCCGTGACGGGACCTTCATGGCCACAGACCTCGACGGCCTCGCGACCGAGGGGCTTACCCCGCCCAAGACCAACTGGGCCCGTCCGATCACCGAAGGGCCTTTCTACGGCTATTCGTTGCGCACCGGAGTGACGTTCACCTACCTGGGGCTCAAGGTCGACAGGACCGCGCGGGTGTCGGTCGGCGCGGGCCGGCTGACGAATGTCTGGGCCGCCGGTGAAATCATGGCGGGCTCGATCCTTGGCGAAGGCTATCTTGCGGGCTTTGGCATGACCATCGGCACCGTGTTTGGCCGAATCGCGGGACAGGAGGCCGCCGCCCATGTCGCTTGACAATCCCCCCACCCTTACCGCCACGCAAGAAGCCCGCCGCCAGGTCGAGATCTGCAATGCCTGCCGCTATTGCGAGGGGTATTGCGCCGTGTTTCCCGCGATCACCCGCGAACGCGCCTTCGCCGATGGCGACATCACCCAGCTGGCCAGCCTGTGCCACAACTGCAGGGGCTGCTATTACGCCTGCCAGTATACCGAGCCCCATGAATTTGCCCTCAACCTGCCTGCGGCCCTGGCCGAGGTGCGCGTGGAATCGTGGGAACGGTTCGCCTGGCCCGGCGGGCTTGCGCGGGTGTTCCAGAACAGCGGCGTTGCATTGGCGGGGGCGCTGGTGGCCGGCATTGCCGTGCTGTTTTTCGCGCTGACGGCACTCGCGCCGGACAGCGGAGACGGGTTTTACGCCTATCTGTCCCACGCGGCGATGGTGGCGATTTTCACGCCCGCCTTCGTGTTCCCGCTGGTCGTGATCGCGATGGGACTGCGCCGCTACTGGGCAGAGGTCGGCGGCACGCGGATCACCATGGCCGACCTCAAGACCGCGTTCGGGGATGCCGCACGGCTCAGGAACCTGTCGGGCGGGGCCGCCGACGGATGCAATTTCGAAAAAGGCGACCGGTATTCACAGGCGCGCAGGCATGCCCATCATGCGGTGATGTATGGGTTCTTGCTGTGCTTTGCCTCCACCTCCAGCGGGACGGTCCTGCATTACGTATTCGATATCCAGGCGCCTTACGGGCTTTTGAGCCTGCCCAAGCTTCTGGGGATACCGGGTGGCATTTTGCTGACAGTGGGCGCCGTGATGCTGGCCTGGCTCAAGACCAAGGCCGACCCCGAACTCGGCGCGCCGTCGGTCTGGGGCGGCGAAATGGCCTTTGTGTGCCTCTTGGGGGCCACGGGTGCCACGGGCCTGGCACTGTTCGCCGCCACGGGAACGGGGTTGGTTGCCCCCCTGCTGGCGCTGCATCTTGGCACGGTCCTGGCCTTTTTCCTGACCACGCCCTATTCGAAGATGGTGCACGGGTTCTACCGGCTTGCGGCACTAGTGCGCGACGCGCAGTTGCGAGACTAGGCGATCGCGGCCGGAACACGGCCCCGTCGCCCGTGTCACGGCCGGCGGGACCAGTGGTTTGCGAATGTGTCGTTCGAACTGGTTTGCGCCGGAAGCGATCGCCACGCCCCGCGCCACCGGCACCATGGCGACACATCCGAAGGTCGACGCGGGTATCAGCTTGCCAAGCGGGCGCTGTGGCGCGCTGCAGACATGGTCCGCCAAGGGTCACCAATGTGATGCCGTGATGCCGTCAGCACACGACACCTCCGGGTTTGGGTGTTCCCGCACCTTGTGGGCACGGCAAGCCGTCCTCCCACGGGTCGCCACCCCGGCAACTTATCGCTTTGCCTGCAAGGTTCGCCAAATTGCGTCGGATGTCATCGGGATGGAAGGGAACTGGGCATCAACGCGCCGCAGCGCATGCGCGATCGCATTGCATGTCGCCGCAAGCGCACCGGTTGTGCCCGCCTCTCCGACCCCTTTGACGCCAAGAGGGTTCGTCGCGGACGGCACATCATGGGAAAGAACTTGCATCGGCGGCATGTCCGCTGCTCTTGGCAGGACATAGTCCATCAAGCTGCCCGTTGTCATTTGGCCGGACGGTTCAAAGCAGTGCCGCTCCATGAGAGCGCCGGCAATGCCTTGCGCGATCCCTCCCCTCAGTTGTCCCTCGACCGCATGATGCGACATGACACGCCCTGCATCATCCACTGCGGTGTAACCAAGGTTTTCGATCTGGCCTGTCTCGGGGTCGATCCGGACTTCGGCGATGTGACACCCCGACGGAAAGGTGTTGACCACCGGAGATGAGCCCGTCACGTCAAACGCACCTTCACGGGCGGCGCGATCCAGCGCCTGCGCAAGGGTGCAAAGGACGGTTCCCGTTCCATCGCGGATGGCTTGTGGGTCGGCCACAAGCTCATCTTCGTCCAGATCGTTCCGTTTCGCTTCGATACCAACAAGATGCGCGATCAGCGACTGGCCGGCATGGTGGAGTGCGGACCCCGCCTGACTGGTTGTCCTGGACCCGAAAGAACCAAGCCCCCCAGGGGTATTGTCGGGCTGGCTCTGTTTCAGGGTGATCGCATCCCCCGGTATGCCAAGCTGCGCCGACAAAATGCCCTTGAACAGACCCTCGTGATCTTGGCCGGTGCTTTGGGTGGACGTCACGATGGCGATATGGGCGGCGCCGTTCTGCACGCCGACTTCAAGTCGCACTTCATCCTTGGGCGCGCCCCCTCCTCCGGCAACCTCGACAAACAGCGCAACGCCGATGCCTCGCACAAGACCGCGGTCGTCGTCTGCTTGCGCGCGGCCGGGGAACCGATCCCAATCAGCGGCCTTGCGCGCAATCTCCAAAAGCCTCGGATAATCACCGCTGTCATAGCAAAACCCGCCGGGGGTGGAGTATGGGAACGCGTCCGGCGCAAGTGCATTGAGCAACCGGAGCTCCAACGGATCGCAGTCCGTTGCGGCGGCGGCTTCATCAACCAGGCGTTCGACGAGAAGAGCCATTTCCGGCCGCCCTGCCCCACGATACGGGCCAAGTGGGACCGTATTTGTGAACCTGAGGTGACATACGGCCGACGCCGCCGGAATCTTGTAGCAGCCGGTCAAGGTGGCGAGGGGATTGTTGACGCTGATATGGGCGCCGACGGGATGAACATAGGCGCCGAGATCCGACTCGATCTTGACGTCCAGCGCGGTAAACCGGTGGGCGGCGTCCATTGCGAGCCTGCCGGAAAGCCGCATGCCCCTGCCGTGATAGTCACTCAGGAATGCCTCGCTGCGCGTTCCTTGCCAACGCAATTTGGCGCCAAGTTTGCGGGCTGCCGCCAGAAGCGCGACCGTCTCTGGAAATGCGGCCCCGCGCACCCCGAAGGCTCCGCCCACCCGGTCGGCATGCACCCGGACAGCGTCGGGCGGAACGTTGAGCACGGCGCAAATATCGCGACGTTGTTCCGCGATACCTTGATGGGGGGACCAAAGATCGAAAACATCCGTTGACGGATCATGGGACGCGATCGCGGAAAGGGGCTCGAGCGGGGCTGGCGACACGCGCGGCAAATGGACTTGCGTTTCGATCACCTGCGCGGCGTTGGCAAAGGCAGACTCGACGGCGGACCTGTCCCCGCAAGCCACTGTTGCTGCGGTGTTCCCGGGCGCCTCGGGATGGATGTCGGGCGTGTCGGGGCCGTCAAGGCCGACGACGGACGCACGCTCCCGATAGTCGGGGATCAGGGCCTCGACGCCATCCAGGGCTGCGGCATGCGTTCGGGCCACGACCATCGCGATCAACTCGCCGACATGGCGCACCCGGCCTTCACACAGCACCGGACGCCGCGGCACGATCAATGGTCGACCATCGACCGTTGACTGTCGCAAAAACGCAGGGAACGCCCCCAACGGCCCAAGATCCCTTGCCGTGAGCACAGCCACCACGCCCGCCACGTCGTGCGCATCCGTGGTGTCGAGATCAAGCAGGTCGGCATGCGCATGGTCGGACCGCAGGAATGCCACATGAAACGCGCCATCGGCGGGCAGGTCCGCCGTGTAGGTCGCGGTCCCCCGAAGTGGTTGATTCAAGGCGCAATCCCAAAAAAGCTCTTGGCTGTTGCACAAACCAATTGATCCAGCGCGGCGCGATCCGTGACCGCCTTGCGCACCAGGCCGACCGGATCCGTGTCGCCCATGTCGAACGGCCAGTCGCTGCCCAGCATCACCCGGTCGGGCCCGGCCATGTCCACAAGCCGTGACAAGGTATCGGCATCGAAAACGCAGGTGTCATACCACATCCGGCGCAAGTATTCGGACGGGGCTTGCGACGTCAGGCGGCGCAACTCGGGGCGGGCTTTCCAGGCATGATCGAGCCGACCGAGATAGAACGGGAAATACCCGCCGCCATGTGCGATCATGACCTTCAACTCTGGATGGCGGTCGAGAACTCCGCCAAAAATCAGGTGGTTTGCGGCGACGATCTCTTCGAGGGGTTGGCCGATGGTGTTGACCATGAAGAAGTCGCCAAACCGCTGACCATGGCTGAACCCAAGCGGATGGATGACCAGCGCCGCACCCAGTTGGGAAAGTTTGCGCCAGACTGGATCCAACGCCGGATCCGACAACTCCATGTCGCCCGCGCGGCTGTCGATCTGGAATCCATGAAGACCAAGCTCTTCGACCGCGCGGGTTGCCTCTGCGACTGCACGATCCGGGGCAGACAGAGGCAGGGTTCCCAATCCACCGAAACGCTTGGGGTTTTTCGCCACAAGGGCCGCGACATGGTCGTTCTGGAGCGCGGACACAGCCGCAAGAAGCTCTGCTGGTGCCCAGTAATGCTGTTGCCCTGGCGCAGGGGACACGATCTGGAAGTCGACTTCCATCGCGGTCATGGCGGCCAGCCGGCTGTCGATATCGTTGAAGTTGCGCATCAGGTCGGGCCCTTGCGCTGCGTCGACGGCCTTGCTTTCGGGGGTCATGTCGCGCTGATAGGGTATCAATGCGGGGTCCGGCGGGCCGCCCAAGAGATCATTCACTCCGGGACAAAGCGTATGAGTGTGGATGTCGATGATCATGCTTGGGTCTCCGGAGGGGTGCGCCTGTGAAAATCGGTGACGCATTGAAACGCATCCGCGATGCGCAGCAGCAGGGGCTCACTCCAGGGCCTTCCGACGATCTGGCACGCGATGGGCAACCCGCTGGCGGAAAAACCGATCGGGATCGCGATGGAGGGCAAGCCCAGGTAGTTGATGCCACGCGTGTTGCGCGTGAGCTTGGCAATGATCGCAGCCACATCCCCGGCGCTGCCTTCGGTGGTTTCGGCAATCGTGGGCACGGGCACGGGAAAGGCCGGCAAGATCGCCGCGTCTGCGGTGCCCAGAACGGCGTCCAGCCAGTCTGTCGCCAACGGCCCGCGCCGCATCAAGGCCTCGATGTAGTGGGTCGCCGGGTAGAACAAGCCGGGCTCAATCCGCGCGCGGACCTGATCGGCATAGTCATCGGGGCGTTCGCCTATCCACTGGCGATGCAAGGTCGCGGCCTCGGTCGCGACGACCAGATGGGCAAAGGCATTGATCCCGGCCATGTCGGGGGCGCGGGTCTCGATGTCGGTCGCGCCGGCCTCAATGAAACCATGCAAGGCGCGATCCAGGGCGGCTTCGACCTCTGAGGACAGCTCATCGTCGTAGTAGCCGCGCCCGCGCGCGACGGTGATACCGGCCAGTTCTCCGGTCAAGGCCGCCTCGTGGGACAGCTTTGGCGCCCAAGCGGTTGTGGGATCCGCAGGATCTTCACCCGAGACGACGTCCATGATCCGTGCCGCGTCTTTCGCGCTGCAGGCCAGAACGCCGACTGTGTCCAGTGTCGCCGAAAGGGGCATGGCCCCCGCGAGGCTCACGCCGCCATGGGTGGGTTTCACGCCGGTCAGCCCGCAGGCGGCCGCAGGATGGCGGACCGAACCACCGGTATCCGTTCCAAGCGAGGCCGGGACCGCGCGCGCGGCCACTGCAATACCCGACCCAGAGGATGAGCCGCCGCAGATGTAGTCCGGATTCCACGGGTTGCGGCCGTGACCGTAATGTTCGTTGTAGCCGGTCGGGCTGAGCGCGAACTCGGCCATGTGCAAGGTTCCGAGATCCACGGCGCCTGCATCGTCGAGCCGGGCCAGCGCCGTGGATGTCGTGTCAGGGACAAATCCCGCGCGGATCTTGCTGCCACAATGGCAGGTGCGCCCCCGGCGATAGAACAGATCCTTGTGCGCCAGGGGCACTCCGGCCAGAGGGCCGAGATCCTTGCCTGCGGCACGCGCCTTGTCGATGGCGTTGGCTTGTTCGAGCGCAGCGTCCCGGTCAAGCGTTGCCACCGCGTTGCACGACGCCCCAACCGCTTCCAGCCGGGCAAGGGCCGCGATCGTCTGTGACTCCGCGGTGGTCTCACCGTTGCGGATCGCATCCGCGATTTCGACGACACCGGTCATTCGCCGGCCTCGCGTTGCCAAGCGGCCTTGAGGGCGGGAAAGCTCTGTGGTGTTGCATCCGGAGACAAACTGCGCAGCCCATCCACGGCGCGTTCGGTTGCAATGATCAGAGCCTCATGGCGCTGAAAGACAGCCTTTGAGGCTGGAGGCGTGCGTATATCGGTCATAGTGGTTCCAAAAGTCACAGGAGGAAGAGCGCGATGCCGGGGACGTAGGTCACCAGCAGAAGCACAACGATCATCAGAAGGACAAAGGGCAAGACGCCTTTGACTGCATCGAAATAGCCAATGCGAAACGTGGTCATCCCGATGAACAGGTTCAGCCCGAAGGGCGGCGTCACCATCCCGATCGCGACGTTCACCACGATCACGGCGCCCAGGTGGATCGGGTCGATCCCAGCAGCCATCGCGGACTGGTAGATGAGCGGGGCCAGCACGATGATGGCCGAGTTCGGGTCGATGAACATTCCGGCCAGCAGGAACGAGATATTGATCATCGCCAGCAACATGACCGGAGGAAACCCGCCAATCGCCTGACTGATCAGAGCCGGATACTGCATCAGCGTCATGAAATAGGTCATGACCGTGCCTGAAGCGATCAAGATCAACAGCACGGCGATGGTTTGCGCAGAGGCGGCCGACACCTTGAACAAGTCGCGGATCCGAAGCTGCCGGTAGATCAGGGTTTCGACGAAGATGGCGTAGACGCAGGCAAAGGCGGCGGCCTCCGTCGGCGTTGCCGCGCCGGAATAGATACCGCCCAGCACGATCACCGGCAGACCAAGGGCCCAACCCGCCCGCCGCAGCGCCGTGAGGCGCTCTGCCCAAGGCATCTTTGGCGCACGGCCGATCCCCTTGACCTTGGCGTAAACGTAGGAATAGGCCGCCAGCACCGCCGTCAGAACCACACCCGTGCTGAGACCGGCAATGAACATCGATCCGACCGAATTGTTGGTTTCAATGGAATACAGGATCATCGCGATACCCGGGGGCACCAACATGGCAATGGTCGAGGCCGACAGGATCAACCCGACCGCGAAACTCTTGCTGTAGCCCTGCCGCACCAAGGATGGATAAACGATCGGTCCGATCGACACGACGGCGGCAGGTCCGATGCCGGACATGGCCCCGAAGATGGCGCACGCCCCGGCGGTGGCGATGGCGACACCGCCTGTGATGTGACCCATCAATGCCTCGGTCAGGAACACCAGCCGCCTGCCGATCTGCCCGCGTGAGATCACGTCGGCGGCAAAGATGAAAAGCGGAATGGCCACCAACGCAAAGCGATTGACCCCGTCGATCATGCGCTGTGGCAAGACCATCTCCGGGATCGGCGGCGCGAACAGCTCGAAGCTCACGAAAGTGGCCGTGATGATCGCGAGGAAGATCGGGGCCGCAAGGAGCAGCAATCCGAACGCGATGGCGGAAAACAGGACCGCTGGCATGGGTCAGCCTTTCATTTCATCGGCAGAGGCTTGCGCCGCGCCGGCGGCGGCCTCGGCTTCGGCCAAGGCAGGATTTGGTAGCGGTCGGAGCGTGTTGGTGATGGCGCGGATAACGATCTCGATACCTGCGATCGTGGACAGCGTCGCGCCGAGGGCGGCAGGCAGGAAGAAAAAGTAGCGCGGCACCGGCAGGGTGGTGCTGCGCTGGCCGGTGCCGGCGGAAAACTCCACGAGGTTCCAGCTGGCCCATGCCAGAAACCCCATCACAAGGACGATGACGACGCCCACCAGCCCGCGCATGACCCGCACCACCCTGGGGGACGCGAGCAAGACCACGACATCGACGCTGACATGTCCGCCACGGCGCAACAACGTGTAGGCCCCGAGAAAGCACATGTAGACCATCAGGAGCCGGGATGCTTCTTCTGCCCCCATGACGTTGAAGGACAGGAAGTAGCGCCCAACGGCGTTTAGAAAAACGATAGCGGTGACGAGGATCAGGGCGACGGCCGACAGGGCGTCGATCAGCTTGTCGATGGCGTCGAGGGTCCGGCTGGTGAGATGGCCGATCACGGCTGATCCTCCGTTGAAATTGGGAAAAAGACCGCTCCAGCGCGCCGGAGCGGTCTTGATCGGTCTTACTGCATCTCGGCGACGAACGCGTCGTAGATGGCCTGACCTTCTGCACCGGTCCGCTCGAGGTACCAGTCGCGGATCCCCGGCAGGGTCGCGTCACGCATCGCGGCACGCTCTTCCTCGCTGACCTCGACGACCGTGATGCCGGCCTCGCGCATTGCGGCCAGCGCACTGACTTCCTGGCGCTGCGTTTCGGCCAGGCAAACCATGTTGCCTTCGGCAACGGCCTCGGTCACCGCCGCGCGGCAATCATCGGTAAGGCCGTTCCACCACGTGCTGTTGACGCTGACATATTGGTCAAGCGTTCCGTGCGAGCTTAGCGTCAGGTATTCCTGAACCTCGTGGAACCGCATGTTGAAGGTGGTCGGGATCGGGTTTTCCTGTGCCCCGATCGCACCGTTCTGGAGCGCGGTGTAGGTCTCGGAGAACGGCATCGTCACCGGGTTCAGACCAAGAAGAACCTGCCGCTCGGTCATCAGCTCGGACGGCATGACCCGCGCGATCCTGTCGGAGTAGGCTTCCAGCGTGTTGAGCGGAACATTCGCGGTCCACTGCATGAAGCCGGTGTGCCAGATGTCGAGCATCACCATGTTGTGCTGGGTGAAAGACGCGGCCAGAAGCTCTGACGCCGGACCCTGATGCAGCGCAAGCAGCTCGTCGGTGTCAGTGGGCCAGAAGAAGGGGAAATCGAGGATCGCCGAGGTGATGTTGATCGGAGCCATGTAGGCCGCCGGCTGGATGCTCATCTCGATGGAGCCGAACTGGACCCCCTCGTTGATCTCGGTGAAGCCGCCAAGCTGGCCTGAGGGAAAGACCTGCACGTCGATATCGCAGCGTGCATCGGCTTCCAGAAATTCCTCGATCCTTTGTGCGCCAAGGTCACGCGGATCGCCGGGCGGCAGCAGATGCGCGATTTTCAGGTTGAAACTCTGGGCTTGTGCGACGGTCGCAGTCCCGAGTTGAGCCACCACCGCAGCTGCGGCAACAGTCACTTGTAGGGCAGTTTTGAACATCATTGTCGTACTCTCCTGTTGAAAGTGCGGCCCCGACGGGCCCGGTTGGGTTAGGTTTTTTGCTGATTATCGGCTTTGTGCCAGTCGCAGATTGCGCCGCCGGTCGTGAACATCACGCCGTCGCGTGTCGCGAGATGTTCGATCACCTCGCGGAAGTATCGGCAGCGGTGTGGGGCACCCATGATGTAGGGGTGCAGCACAAGGGCCATGACACGGGCAGAGCCCTGCGCGTCATGAAGCAGTTGTTCGGCCTGATCGATGGCGCGATCGCGGTATTCTCGCGCCGGATGATGCTGGATCAGCATCATCGCCACGTCGTTGCATTCTTGCGTGTACGGCACGTTGGTGATGCTGCCGTTGGCCGTCTTCAGATCGACCGGCTGGTCATCCAGAACCCAGTCGCAGACATAGTCATACCCTGCATCAACAAGATGCTCGGGGGTTTCCCAGGTTTCCGTCAGCCCCGGTCCGAGCCAGCCGCGCGGTTTGCTGCCCGTATAGGCCTCGATCGCGTCGGTTGTCTTGCGGATGTCTTCGGCCTCATCCTCGACCTTTTGCATGTTGAGCTGGGTGAAGCCGTGACCGATGAATTCCCAGTCCCGATCCCTCGCGGCGCGGGAAATCGCTTCGTAACTGGTGATGGCAGACCCGTTGATGGCAAGGGCTGCGGGAATTTTATGCTCGTCGAAGATTTCGAGAAGGCGCCAGAACCCAACCCGATTGCCGTATTCATGCCATGCCCAGTTGGGCACGTCAGGTGTCGGCGATCCACCCGCCGGCGGAGTAAGGACGGTGCGCGGCATCGTGCGTTCCGGATCCCATTCCTCAATGTTGACGATCACCCACACCGCGAGGCGTTTTCCATCAGGCAAAGACAAAGGCGGCCGTTGCGAGATCGGCGAATAGTCCAGTCGTTGATTAGGCAGCAGACGGCTCATGCCGGGTCTCCGATCGTTATGGTCAGAGGCGGAAGCCCGGTGGCCGTGGCGATGACCACGTCGCCCGGCACAAGCACGCCCACACCCTCGGGTGTTCCGGTCAGGATGACGTCGCCGGCCTCGAGCCGGTATTGCTCGGACAGCTTGGAAATGACCTCGGCCACCGACCATGTCATATGCGCCGTGTCGGACTTCTGACGCTCGATGCCGTTCACCGACAGGCTGATGGTGCGCACCTCGTGCCCGGCCACCGACGCAGGCACCAGCGGCCCGATGGGGGCGGAACAATCGAAAGACTTTCCCATTTCCCAAGGCCAGCTTTTCTCGCGCGCGCGGAATTGCAGGTCACGGCGGGTCAGGTCGATGCTGATCGCGTAGCAGGCAACATGGCCCAAGGCTTCTGCCACCGAAATGTTCGCGCCGCCCACTCCGATGCAGGCCGCCAATTCAACCTCGTGTTGCAGATCGCTGGTCATCGGCGGGTAGGGAACGGTTGCACCATCGTGCACCATGGCGTCGGCGGGTTTCTGGAAAAAGAAGGGTGGATCGCGCAGATCCGCCCCCTCATTCATTTCCAGCACGTGCTTTTCGTAGTTGCGTCCCACGCAATAGACCCGGCGCACCGGAAACCGCGCGGAGGTGCCCGAAACCGCAAGGCTGATCTGCGCCGGCGGATCGATGACAAAATCGCTCACGCATGCACCTGATGCTGGTCGTTGTACCAGTTGTAGATCTGTTCGCCATTCCAGTGCAGAACACCTTCGTGGTTGTTGATATGGGCGTAGACCTCTTCGAGGTACTTGATGCGATGTGGCTGCCCCGAGATGTAGGGATGGATTGCGATGGCCATGATGCGCGGGCGTTCCCCGCCTTCTTGCCAGAGGCGATCGAACTGGTCGCAGCACTTCTGCTTCCAGTATCCCGACTCGTGATGTTGGACGATCATCGTCGGGATATCGTTCAACTCGACTGAATACGGCAGGGTCACCAGAGGGCCGTTGTCGGTCTTGATGACCGTCGGTTCGTCATCATAGACCCAGTCGCCGATATATTTCACACCCGCATCCGCAAGATATTCGGGTGTTTCATGGGTTTGGGTAAGGCCCGGCCCAAGCCAGCCTACGGGGCGTTTGCCGCTGAATTCCTCGAGGCGATCCATGCAGCGCTTGATCATCTCGGCCTGGTCTTCGATCTTGTGAATGGGCATCTGCTCCCACGCGTGCCCCATGAACTCCCAGCCGGCATCCTTCGCCTCTTGGGCGACGCGGGCATAGTCTTCGACCACGCGGGCATTGATGGATAGGGTCGGCTTGATGCCAAGGCGCTTGTAAAGCTCAAAGAACCGCCAGACCCCGACCCGCATCCCGTATTCATGCCAGGACCAGTTCGGAACATCGGGGAGCAAAACCTGCCCCGTCGGTGCCGGAATGACCTGCCGCGCCATCGGGCGCGAAATATCCCATACCTCAAGGTTCACGATTGTCCACACGATGATCTTTGCCTTGCCGGGCAACTCCATCGGCGGCCTGTCAACAATCGCGGAAAAAGGAATGCGATCCGAGGGCAAGGTGCGCGGTTGGGTCATGATGTTGCTTCCTTCATAGGGGAAATTTGCCAATCGGTGGAAATGCGACTTCCGGCATTGCGCAGAATGACGGACATCGGGCAGCGCTGTTCAAACGCCTGCCGCAAGGATTCCAGCTGCGCCTCGGTCGCGTCGGTTTCAGCCTGCAGTGTCAGCCGGATTTCGGGGAACGGCACGGGCACGTCGGCTTCGGCGTCGATGCCTCGGTGATCCAGCATCCCTTCGCAGGTGATGTTCCGGAAACGAAGGTTGATGTCTCTTTCGTGGGCAATTCGGCGTGCGATGACATTGGTGCACGCGACAAGCGCGCCCAGCATCGTTTCGAGGGGGGTCGGCCCCACGTCGGTTCCGTGACGATAGGGGGGCTCATCCACGACGAAGGCATGCCCACGGGTGCGGACCTGCGTGAGGCTCATCGTCGGGCAATTCCCTTCGACGACAACGCGGATAAGGGGTTTTGTCTTGATCTTCATGTCGTCGCTTCCTTCAGGGGTTTGAGGCCATCCGCCAGGAGGTGTGCCAGCGCCACGTAGAAAAGCCGTGCCCCGCGTTGGGCCCAGTCACGTGCCGTCGACGCTTGCACTGGCAGGCCGAAGGGAAGCCCGGCCGCCCGGACCCTCTCGGCGATGTCGCTGACCGCGGCGATCACATCGGGATGCTGCGGCTTCCCGGCCAGCCCCATCGAGGCGGCAAGATCATTCGGCCCGATCAAGATGGCGTCAATTCCGATCGTTTGCACGATTTCATCCAGCGCGGCGTGACCCGCGACGCTTTCGATCTGCGCAATGAATGACGTGGGCCTCGCTGTGGCAGCGTGCGTTTGCATGGCCCTGTAAACAGCCGCGCATTGTGCAGCACTTTCCATTTGCGGCAGCACCAGACCGTCGACCTTGCAATCCAAGTAGCGGGTGACGATGGCCGGGTCCGAGCTTTCGGTGCGGAGAACGGAATAAAGCCCGTTTGCCTGTGCCGCACGCGCCATGGTGGCAGCTTCGGTGACACCGACCGGGGTGCGTTCGCAGTCAATGAAAACGGCAACATTCGAGTGTCCGCCAAGCGCGTCGGCTACAGGAACAGCCAGACCGCCGGGGTTCACGGCTATCAGGGGTGTCTCACCGTTCAGCTGGCGTTTCAGGTCGGCCATGTTGACGATTCCCGCAGAACATCGGCGCTTCATCCGATGTGAAATGTGTGCGCACTTTGGGCGAAAGTGTCAACATTCTAAGATGCGCGCAGAAAAATCTCCAATTCTGTAATTTTTTCCTCTTTTTTCTTAGTAACTTAGTGTATTGTGGTGTTGTGTCGCCGTGTTTCTGTTTTGGGCGCGCTGAAAAATTGTGCACAGTTTGGGTGTCTATGCCAGAAACATCCTCGCTTGCCGTTTGGAGATCGCGGATATGAACCAAGCTTTTGAAACGCACCGTTCGACGTCTTCCCGCCAAGGCGTGCCCCGGTCGCTTCAAGTTGCCGATCAGTTGCGCGAGAGCATCCTGTCCGGCGAGATACCGCCCGGTGAGCGCGTGAACGAAGTGCAGCTCAGTCAGCGCCTTGGTGTGTCACGCACTCCGACGCGCGCGGCGCTTCATGCGCTGGCAGCGGAAGGTCTTCTCGACTACGAGACGAACCGGGGCTTCACCGTGAGGGCGTATTCACCGCAAAGCGTCTCTGAGAGCTATGAAATCCGCGCTGTGCTCGAGGGTCTTGCCTGTCGCCTCGCCGCGGCGCGCGAGCCGGTTCCAAAAGTAAAGGCCCTGTTCGAAGAGGCCTTGGCCTTGGGTGACGAGGTGGTCGCCGGCTTCGAGGGCACGCCGGCGCAGATGGAAGCGTATCGGCAATCGAATGTTGCGTTTCACAACGCCGTCATGACAGCCGCAGACAACCAGATGCTGGAAGACACGCTGCGGCTGGCCCTCGCCCGCCCCGCGACCAGTCTGCGCAACATCGTATCCTTCAGCGAAAATCCGGTCCGGCGGCGTCACGATGACCACCATCGCATCTACGACGCGATCCGGGCGCACGATGGGTGGCGCGCCGAGGTCTTGATGCGCGAGCATGTCACAAGCGTAAAATACAATGAACTCGACCGCCGGCCGGCGCGGTAGGATCCATCACACAGGCCAAGGGCAATTCCGCAAGTCGTCGGCGTGAGACGGGCGGCGTGGTGTCGCTGTGCCCAAGGTGCCCAAAAGTGCCGCCTTCATCTGCGCCACGACACTCCCCGAGATCCTCGGCCCGGCGGCGCATCGTGGGGCGCTGCGCACCCGGCCTTCGGCCTGCGGATATTTGTTTTCGTGACGATCCCCGCAACGTCGTTTTGCCGCGCGGCGGACGGCGACAGGACGATGCCTGCCCTCGACGCGGATGCCGAGGTCAGGCCGCTTGCGGCGGCGTGGATCGATGCCCAAGCGATATGTCGCCGTGCACGGTCAGCCCCAGTTCACCGCCCGTGTCATGCCCCGGCGATGCCCTCCGCCAAAACCGCACAAGATCCGGCCACCACCGCGGCTTCCCGACCAGGCGCGGAGGTTCGAGGCACCTAACGGTATCCTCCCGCACCATTCGATCGGGCCGGCCCGGACCGTGAGCAAATGATCTCACCCTCGCCCAGCCGCACGCCGCGGGACAGACTTGGCCGTGAAGCCACCAATCCATTTATCATCAGATATTTAAATGGTGCCCGGGGGCGG
>CAYWTM010000021.1:0-38301 GCA_964460185.1 uncultured Roseicyclus sp.
CAGAATGTCGGCTTCCGCATCCGGAAGGATGATTACATCTTTCAAGACGCCTTCTCAGCCTCTTCCGGGTGCTTGGCGTAATATGCTCGGATGCGCTCCTCGCGCCACGCGTCCCAGTCGATCTCACGCCCCGGTCCACTAGCCTCCCCCTTCGAAATCTCCGCACGCAGGCGTTCGAGTTTGGCTTCCTCCTCCTCCAGCAACCGCAACCCCGCCCGGATCACATCACTGGCCGAGCCGTAGCGGCCTTCCTTCACCTTCTCGTCGATGAAGCCCGAAAAATGATCCCCAAGGGAAACTGAAGTATTGCGTGCCATGATCGCCTCCTGAGCAGATATACCAATATTTGGTAACACTGCGCATTTTGTCAACGCGCGCCCCCTCACACCCTTACCACATACTCCTTCACCGTCGTCTCCAGCACCTCCCATTCGCCCTCGAACCCCGGCCGCAGGACAAAGCTGTCGCCCGGTCCGACCTCCATTGCCCCGTCCGGCCCGTGGATCACCGAGCGGCCCGAGAGGATGTGGCAGAACTCCCATTCGGTGTAGGAAATCCGCCAGCGGCCCGGCGTGCCTTGCCAGATCCCGGCGAATAGCCCGTCCGCCTCCTCCGCGTTCCACGTGGTGAATTCCGGCTGGCCGTGCACGATCCGGTCCGGCGCCGGTGCGCCCGCCTCTCCCGGTCCGTCCGGCGTGATCCTCAAGACGTGTCTCATGCGCTTTCCTCTCCTTCGCCCGTTTGGTCCGCCGCGCCACCGGCCCCTTGGTCGGCCGCGTCGGTCTCCGGTGTTGTGGCACCACGGCCACCTGCAAAGCCATCCCCGCGCGCGACCCGCGCCACCCGCCGGGGTCCAGCCACAGGCCACCGGCATGTCCTTCCCCGCGCCGACCCCAATCGCTCGAACGCGGTTAACCAAATCCTAACAGGATCGATGGTTCCGTGGAAAACCAACAGGTTAACCCCCGGTGGCAACCTTGCAACCTCCCGGTCCCTCGCCCTCCACCCCCGCATGTTGGAGGTCCCCGGACCCCTCATCACCGTCACCGCCGCCGGACCCGCCGGGTGGCTGCGAACGACCTCACCCCAACCACCCCACATGGTGGGTTTCCCCCGCCCTCACTCCTCCACGCGTCCCCGCAACCCCTTCACCTCGCCGCGCACCTTCTTCGCCTTGATCCGCCGTTCCACCGACCCCTTGGTCGGCCGCGTCGGGCGGCGTTTCTTCGGCACCACCGTCGCGCGGCGGATCAGCTCCGCCAGCCGCTCGCGCGCGATCTCGCGGTTGCGGGCCTGGGACCGGGTTTCCTCCACCTGGATCACCACCGCCCCCTCCTTGGTCCAGCGCCGCCCCGCCAGCCCCTTGAGCCGCCGTTTCACCGCCTCCGGCAGGTTCGGCGAGCGCGCCGCCTCGAACCGCAATTCGACGGCCGAGGACACCTTGTTCACGTTCTGCCCGCCCGGCCCGGACGACCGGACGAACTGTTCGGTCATCTCCCAGTCTTCCAGGGTGATCTGATCGGTGATGCGCAAGCTCATGTTCGTGGCCTGACCGTGCGGGGTTGAAACTGAAAAGGGCTGCCCAAGGTGAGCAGCCCTTTCGAGAAATCAGGAGGCGGGTCGTCGGTAAGACTGATCCACCTGGGAGGGCTCACACGCCCCTAGGGTTGCCTAAAAGCGGACCCCCCAAGCTGTCCCGACGCCATTCTCCAATACCTCTCTAGACACTGGATCACCTCCTTTCGCTTGGTTGCTGTTAAAAAGGATGCTGCCACATATTTTGTGGATGTCAAAACTTTTTACGCAACCTGTGCCATCATTTTTCGCGTGATGATCCGGAACGGGATCAGGGCGACCAGTGCGATTGCCAGTTTCACACCCCAATCCGCGACGGCCAGCGAAACCCAAAGCGGCGCTGCGGGGCCCATACCCAGAAGCGGCAGGATTTCCGCGGCCCAGGACACATCGTTGGCGGGCTCAAGCCAGATGAAGGCCCCCGAGAAGGCGATGGAGAAGAACAGGAATGTGTCCACGCTCGACCCGATGATGCTGGACAGGACCGGGGCCTGCCACCAGCCGCCATTGCGCAACCGGTCGAAAATGGCGACGTCCAGCAATTGCGCGGTCAGGAATGCGACGCCCGACCCCAAGGCGATGCGCAGTGTGACCAGCGGCCCGAACTCGCCGATGATCTGCGTGCCGATCAGCGAACACGCGACACCCACGAGAAAGCCCGTGAACACGACGCGCCGCGCGGCCGACGCGCCATAGACGCGGTTCATGATGTCGGTGACCAGAAAGGCCAGGGGATAGGTAAAGGCCCCCCACGTCAGCCACTGGCCGAACAGAAATTGGACAAGGATGTTGGAGGCGACGACAATGGTCGCCATTGCCAGGATGCCCGGCAGGTATTTCGAGTTCATGTTTTTGTTCCGTTTTTACAAGGTGGTCGGAGACTTGGCCCGTTGCAGGGCAGGCGCGCCGTTTAGGCGGGTTTCGGGGCCGATGCAAGCGGTCTTGCAAGGCCGGCCAGTGCCATCCGGGCCCAATCGCAGTCCACAGGCCGTCCCCCTGCGTTCGGCCTTTCCCAGTGTAATCAGGCACAAGAGACGTGATCAGGCAAGAACCTGCGCCATGGCCCTGGCGACATGCGGGATCGAGCCCGGCGACAGGCCGGCCACGTTCATGCGACCATCGCCGACAAGGTAGACGGCATGGTCTTCGCGCAGCGCCCGGACCTGGTCCGGCGTGGACGGGATCAGCGAGAACATGCCCTGATGCGCGGCAAGAAACCCGAACCGGTCCGAGCCGGTCTGCGCGCGCAAGGCTGCCGCCAGGCTGCGGCGGTTGCGGGCCATGGTCTCGCGCATTTCGGTCAGTTCCCCGTCCCACATCTGCCGCAGGCCGTCGTCATGCAAGATCATGTCGACAGCCCGCGCACCATGATCCGGGGGGAAAGAAAAACTGTTGCGGTTCATCGCGGTCAGCTGTCCCTGCGCCGCCTCGCGGGGTGCGCCCTCGGTCGTGGCGATCAAGGCGACACCGGCCCGATCGCGGTAGAGGCCGAAATTCTTGGAACAACTGGCGGCCAAGAACAGCGTCGGCACCTTGCTCGCCACAAGACGCGTACCGGCGGCGTCTTCATCGAGGCCGGTGCCAAAGCCTTGGTACGCCATATCGACAAGCGGGATGGCACCCGTCTCAAGGCAAATCCCAGCGACCTCGTCCCAGTCGGCCAGCGTAAGGTCGGCGCCGGTCGGGTTGTGGCAGCAGGCGTGCAGGACGATCACGTCGCCGGCGCGGGCCGCCCGAAGGTCTTTCATCATCCCGTAGCGGTCCACCCCGTTGCTGTCCCGGTCGAGATACCGGTAGCCGCGTCGCACAAGTCCCAGATGGTCGGTCATGCCGGCATGGATGGGCCAGCTCGGGTCCGACACCCAGATCTGCGCGTCGGGGCTGAGGGTGCGAACCAATTCAAGGATCTGGCGCACGGCGCTGGTTCCTCCTACCGTGGCACAGCCCGCGACGCGGGCCTCGGGCACGGCATCGCCAAGGATCAGGTCCCGCATGCCATTGATGAACCCGGCATCACCCGCGAAACCGAGATAGGATTTCGTGGTCTGCGTGTCGAGTATCCGGCGTTCCGCTTCCTTCACCGCGGCCATGACCGGGGTGACGCCATCGGCGTTTCGATAGAGACCCACCAGAAGATCCACCTTTTCGGGGCGCGGATCGGCCGCGAATTGCCCGGTCAGTTGGAAAATCTTGTCGGGCGCGGGGGCGGTGAGGGTCTCGAACATCTGCGGGCCTCGGGCATCAGGGAATTCTGGAAGGGTCGCGGTCGTACACCAGGACCCGTGTGCGTTCTTCGCGGCGAAGAGGCTGGAACCCCAGTTTCTGGTAAAGGCTCAAGGCCCGCGGGTGATCCAGCGTGCAGGTGTTCACGGTCATTGTTTCGATCCCGTCCCGCGCCCACCCTGTCAGGATCGCCGTTTCCAGCAGCGCCCTGCCAAGGCCCGCGCCCACCGCCTGAGGCACCAGCCCGAAATAGGCGAGGTCGCAGATACCGTTTTCGCGCCAATCCAGCACGAAGAACCCCTGCGGCCAGCCGTTCTTGAGGGCGGTCCATATCACGACCTCCGGGTCGCGAACGAACGCCTGCAGCGCTGCGGGGTCGGTCGCGGCCTGATCAAAGCGATCTTGCCATTCGTAATCGCGTCCGACGGCGTCGTACAGCGACAGGAAATACCACACGGGCGGATCTATGGCGCGTTCCAGCCTCACATCGTCGGCCAGTTTCGGCCAAGAGAATGTGGGCCGCGCGCTCATCTGCAGATAGGTGATCGTGAACGGCACCTGAGTGCCCGCCGGGATCACACTCATCCGGTTTCGACCTTCAGCTGTTCGAACTGGCCCCATTCCGCCCAGGATCCATCGTAAAGCGACACATCGCGGCTCCCCAGGCGCTCCATCGCCAGCATGACGATCGCCGCCGTCACGCCTGATCCGCAGGTCGTGATGGTGCGCTGATCAAGATCGACCCCTGCCGCGTCAAACACGGCACGCAGCTCATCTCCGCGTTTCATCGTTCCGTCGGGGTTCAGCAATGTCGCGTAATGGACGTTCTTGGATCCCGGGATGCGGCCGGCGCGTAATCCCGCGCGCGCCTCGGGCTCTTCCCCGCGGAACCGGGCCGGTGATCTGGCATCGACAATCTGCCAATCGCCAAGCTTCGAGGCCGAGGCGACCTGCGTCACATCCTTTACCAGGTGCGCTTGCCGTTGCACGGTGATGTGCCTGTCACGCAGGATCGGCGGCATATCCTCGACCGGGCGCCCCTCGGCCTGCCATTTCGGGAATCCGCCATCCAGAACAGCAATATCCGTCTTGCCCATCAGCCGGAAATTCCACCACACCCGCGCGGCCGAAAAAATCCCGGTGCAATCGTAGACCACGATCTGGTGCCCGTCGCCGACCCCCATGGCGCGCATCCGGCTGATGAATTTTTCGACCGGGGCCGCCATGTGGGGCAAGGCGCTACGTCCATCGGCGATATCCTCGATGTCGAAATATCGCGCGCCGGGAATATGGGCCGCCTGGTATTCGGCTTTGCCATCGCGCGCCGATCCGGCCAGGTAGTAGGACGCATCAAGGATCCGCAGATCCGGATCGTTCAGATGCGCCTCAAGCCAGTCTGTCGATACCAGGGTCCTGGGGTCATCATCCGCCATTTCGGGTCTCCGCGTGCTCGAGCATCTTTCGACCCCAAGCCCTAAGCCCGCAACGCCCCTCACGCAAGAGTGGCGCACGATCCATGCATCTTTATCCCTGAAATATGGCCGCCGGAGGCATTTCCGTTCGCGCCACCGGTGCAATGGCTGGTGGTCCGCGGATCGCGTCCACCCATCCGTGGCAACGCGGCCCAAGGAGGGCCCCGGAGGGTGCCTGACGCGGGCCGCAGCCCCCCTTACCCCTGCTTGAGCAACCGCTGCTTTTGCCGGTCCCAATCCCGCTTGGCCGAGGTCTCGCGCTTGTCGGCGACCTTCTTGCCCTTGGCGATGCCGATCTTCAGCTTCACCAGGCCCTTGTGATTGAAATACATGACCAGCGGCACCAACGTCATCCCCTGCCGCTGCGTGGCGTTCCACATGCGCGACAACTCGCGTTTCGACGCCAGCAGTTTGCGCCGCCGCCGCTCCTCGTGTCCCCAGGTCTTCGCCTGGCCATAGGGTGCGATGTAGCTGTTGACCAGCCACAGCTCTCCGTTCTCCACCGCGGCATAGCTTTCCGCGATGTTCGAGGTGTTCTCACGCAGGCTTTTGACTTCCGAGCCCTGCAGGATGATCCCGACCTCCAGATCTTCCTCGATCGCATAGTCAAAGCGCGCCCGCCGGTTCTCGGCGATCACCTTGTAGTTCTTGTTGTCCGAAGCCTGTGCCATGGCGGGGATATAAGCGGTCAGTCCCCGGGCCGCCAGCCCGGTGGAACATCGACGGTCGCAATCCACGGCTTGATGTCCAGAACGGGTGTGCCGTCCCAAGCATCGATTGCGTCGATGCCGACCACGCCGGCGACCGTATCCAGCGAGGTGATCAGCACGGTTCCCAATGCAATCGGGTTCGGCCTGACGGGGCTGCGCAGCGCAAAGGTGCCACGTGGGTTGCCAGCGTGTTTGGGCGATTGCACCGCCAGGGCGCGTTCGCCCCGGTCGACCCAGTACAGGACCTGTATGGGCTGACCGACGGCAAGGCCGGCAAGGGCAGGCGCATATCCATCGGCCAGTTCGATCCGCGCGCCCTCACATCCGACCTCGCGGGCCAGGCGCAGGTTCTTGGGGGCGGTGCCAGGCCCCCACGGCGTGCGCAGATATCCGACAAAGGTCAACCCGGCCTCGATCCGATCAGCCGGATCGAAAGGCAGGGTGACTTCACCGAATCGGGCGTCAGGCATCGGCGCCGATCAATCCGGCATGGACCATTGCATCCTTGACCAGCCGCTTGGTGTCATCGGTCAACCCGGTGAGGGGCAGGCGCACCTCGTTGCTGCAGTGCCCCAGCAAGGACAGCCCGTATTTTGCGCCGGCCACGCCCGGTTCGGTAAAGATCGCCTCATGAAGCGGCATCAGTTTGTCCTGATAGGACAACGCCGTCGCGTAATCGCCGGCCAGCGTCGCGGCCTGCATCTGGGCGCATAGTCCGGGCGCGACATTCGCGGTCACGGAAATGCACCCGTGACCGCCCTGGGCGTTGAACCCCACGGCGGTGGCATCTTCCCCCGACAACTGCACGAAATCGGTCCCGCAGGTGATCCGCGTCTTTGGAACGCGGGCCAGATCGGCCGTTGCGTCCTTGACGCCAACGATATTGGGCAGCTTGGAAAGCTCGCCCATCGTGGCGGGGCTCATGTCGATCACCGAACGGGGTGGAATGTTGTAGATGACGATGGGCAAGCCGATTTCATTCAGCGCGCTGAAATGGGCGATCAGGCCGCGCTGTGTGGGCTTGTTGTAATAGGGTGTCACCACCAGTGCCGCGTCCGCGCCTACGGATTTGGCGTGTTCCACGAACCGGATCGCCTCGACCGTGTTGTTCGATCCGGCACCGGCGATGACGGGAACGCGCCCGGCAGCGGTCTTGACCACCAGTTCGATGACCTGCTCGTGTTCGTCATGGGTCAGCGTCGGGCTTTCCCCGGTCGTGCCGACGGGAACGAGCCCGGTTGACCCTTCCGCGATCTGCCATTCCACCAGCCGTTTCAGCGCATCAAAATCCACCGCCCCGTTCGAAAACGGTGTGACAAGAGCAGGCATTGACCCTTTGAACATGACGCACATCCTGTATTTGGTCCGTCGCGCAATCTGGTCGAAGGACCTGTCATTCCCGTTCGGGGCTGCGCTTGGGTGGGTTGGTATGATGCTGAAATCGGCAATTTCGCGCGGACACTAGCGACCGGGCGCAGGAATGCCAAGTTCGTGTGTTGCGTGTGGTGACTTGGGCCTTATCCTTCTGTCAGAGCAGGCGAACAAAGGGGGCACCCCATGCGACGTTTCTTTCAGGTCCTGACCCTGATCCTCGTGCCGTTCGGCGCCAAGGCGGATGCCGAGGCGCTTGGCCTCGCGCTGGATGCGATTGCGGCAGGGGATATCGGCCTCGCGTCGCAGGCCGCCATGGCCATTGACGATCCCGTTGCGCAGGATATCGTGGAATGGCAGCTGCTTCGGCGCGGCGGTCAACCCTGGGCGGACTACGTGGCCTTCCTTGCCCGCAACGCCGATTGGCCGGGCCTGCCCTACATGCGGGGTCGCGGCGAATCCGAGATCCCCGGCGACGCCGACCCAGAGATCGTGATCTCCTATTTCGCGGCGCAACCGCCGGTGACGGGGGCCGGTGCACTGGCGCTGGCAAACGCCTACCTGCAGACCGGCGACCGCGCCGCAGCCGAGGAGGCCGCGATCCGTGGCTGGACAACGCTTGGCATGACCGGAACCGATGCGGGCCGTTTGCGCGACGCATTCGGCGCCGTCCTGAATGACGAAGATCTTCACATTGCGCGTCTCGATCATCTCTTGTGGGAAAACATCGAAGAGCGCGCCCGCGCCATGTTTCCGCTGGTGCCCGAGGGCTGGCAGGCTCTGGCAGAGGCCCGCCTTGCCCTGCGCGACCGTCGACCTGGGGTCGACGACGTGATCAATGCGGTCCCTTCCTCTCTCGGCGACGATGCCGGACTTGCCTATGAACGGTTCTTGTGGCGGATCCGGTCCGGATTCTGGGACACGGCGGGCGAGCTGATGGTCGAGCGCTCGATTTCTGCCGAGGCCCTGGGGCGGCCCACCATGTGGGGCGACCGGCGCGCCGATCTGGCGCGTGATGTCATGCGAGAAGGCGATTTCGACACCTGTTATACCTACGCGGCGAACCATTTCATCGAGCCTGAGGATGACAGCACGGCCTTTGCCGAACTGGAATGGCTGGCGGGCTATTGTGCGCTGCGCCGGGGTGAGGCCGAAACGGCGATCGGCCATTTCGACGATTTCCGCGAGGTGGTCGTATCGCCAATTTCGGTCGGTCGGGCGGGCTACTGGCTGGGCCGCGCGCATGAAGCGGCCGGGAATACCGAAGCTGCTGCCTCAGCCTATGAACTTGGCGCGCAGTTCCAATCCAGTTTCTATGGCCAACTGGCTGCGGAACGGGGAGGGTTTCAGACCGATCCGACCTTTCTGGGCAATGAGAATTATGGCGATTGGCGGCAGGCAAGTTTCACGGGATCCGAGATCTTTCATGCCGGCCTGTTGCTGTATGAAGCCGGTCAGGGTGATCTGGCGGAGCGGTTCCTGACCCACCTGACCGAAAGCCTTGACCGCGCGGAAGCCGGGCAGCTTGGCGATTTCGCATTGGAAATCGGTGATCCCCATATCGCGTTGGGCATCGCAAAACGCGCCGCGCAGGCTGGGTTCGAAATCATGCGCCCCTACTACCCTCTGACCGCCCTTGCCGAAGCCGATCTGCCGGCGCCGGACGCGCTCGTGCTGTCGATTGCGCGGCGCGAGTCGGAATTCAACCCGAACGTTGTCAGCGGGGCCGGTGCGCTTGGACTGATGCAGGTGATGCCGGGCACCGGGCGCGATACCGCGCGCGATATCGGGCTACCGTATTCGGAACAGCGCCTGCGGGATGATCCCGCCTACAACGCGCTTTTGGGCGCGACATTTCTGTCGGGTTTGATCGACCGGTTCGACGGCAACCTTGTGCTGGTCGCCGCAGCCTACAATGCAGGCCCGGCCCGCGCCGATCAGTGGATCGAACGCTTTGGCGACCCGCGCCGCGCGGACGATATCGTGGACTGGATCGAAGCGATCCCCTTTACCGAGACGCGCAACTACATCATGCGCGTGACGGAAAGCATTCCCATCTACGAGGCGCAGTTGACCGGTACAGTGGCGTCACCGTCCCTTGCCGCGCGTCTGTCCCGCTAGTTCCGAACCGGGGCCCGTGTCGTGGCCGGTGGTCAGGTCGGCCCGAACGGTTCACATGAAATGCTGCGCGCGTTCAGGCGCGCGCAGGCCCGCGCGGCCTGATCCTCGGTCATCCCCTGAAAGCGTGCATCATATCCGCCATTCCGGGGAACAACGCGCCGCAAGGCGGTGTCGAAAGTGCCGATCTCGCTGAGTGCCGTGCGCAGCAGAAGCCTTTCGGCCGCGTGATGCGACCCCTGCGGGCCGAGTGACACACCATAAAGCCTGCTTCCGTTGGAAGACGCACGCGTGACGACCTCGACCTCCGGCGCGGCCGCCACGTTTGTCGTGGCGGGGGTCGCGGTGTCTGGCTGGGCCGGTGTGATCAGCGCGGCTTCTCGATCCGGGCGCGGTACGGGCGCGCGTTGCGGCGCAAGGCTCGATGCTGCCATCGTGTCCGGGTCCGGCGCGGGGTCCGGTGCGTCCTGCGGCCCCGGTCTTGGTACCGCGTTTTGGGCCACCTCAAGGCCGGGGGCGACCGCAACCTCGATCATGGCTTCGTCAACGGCCTCTTCGATGGCGGCCAGAAGGGCGGGTTCGGGTGTGCGGCCCGGACCCGGCCTCGGGACGGGGCGAAGCGACCGCGCAACGGCACCCGTCGGGGCCTGTGCCGGCCCTTCGGGCTCGCCGTCATATGTCGGCAGGGCCGGTCTTCGGATCGTGGCTCGACTCGGGGCCCTGGCAAACCCCATATCCAAGAGTTCCATGATCCGCTGATTGCGCCAAGCCGCTGATCTCCCACCGAAAACAGTGGCGATGATGCGGGCATCCCCACGTTCCGCCGATGCTACCAGATTGAAACCGGCCGCGCGCGTGTATCCTGTCTTGATCCCGTCCGCACCGCGATAGGAATCCAGCACCGCGCGGTTGGTATTTCGCACGGTCGCAATGCCTGCATCATCGGACCGGCGGGAAAAGATGTTGTAGTACTGGGGGTAGTCGAAGAACAGGCGCCGACCCATGATGGTCATGTCACGCGCGGTGCTCAGATGCCCCTCTTCGGTCAGGCCATTGGCGTTGCGGAACGTCGTGCGGGTCATGCCCAGGGCGCGCGCCGTTCTGTTCATGCGGCGGGCAAAGGCGGCCTCGGATCCCGATATCGCCTCGCCGATGGCGGTTGCCGCGTCATTGGCTGACCGGATGGCGGCCGCGCGGATCAGGTACCGGAACCGGATCGTGGATCCGGCTCGCAGGCCCAGTTCCGATGGCGGTTCGGCAGCTGCGTTTCTGCTGATCGTGACCTGTGTGTCGAGCGTGATTTCACCCAATCGCACGGCTTCGAACGCGATGTAGAGCGTCATCATCTTGGTCAGGGACGCGGGATGCAGCCGGGTGTCGGCATTCCTGGAATGCAAGACCTCGCCTGTGCGCGCATCCATCACCATGGCCGCGTAAGGGGCCGCACGTACGGGTGCGGCCGTAATTGCCACACACATCAGAAACACCAGCCCCAAAAGGGCCGGAAAACTTGGTCGTTGTCTCACGGAGCCTGCTCGCTCTGCCTCAGGGGTGCCGTCTAATGCGGCGGTTACCCGGACTCTATGCGATCCTTTTTTCGAAATCCATGCCTAATGGTCCTTCATTATCGACACTTTGCGGGGTGTCGCGCTCATGGCACAGACGAAGACCATGCCGCTTTGCCGCGTTCTGGAATTTCGGGTTGCTACCGATACAAGTGCCCGATCATGCACAGCAGTGGTTGCGTCCCGCCGCATCTGAGGCTCTGATAGAGAATGAATCATCCAGGGAAGGGAGCCTTGATGAAAGATATATACGACGACCGCAAATCCCGCGCCTCAACCTGGTTCCGAAGCCTCAGGGATGAGATCGTGGCTGCGTTTGAAGCGATCGAGGACAGCCAGGGCGGTGAGGAACCGGCGGGGCGTTTCGAGGTGACCGAGACAAAGCGCAGCTCCGACGACGGATCAGATGCGGGTGGCGGGCTGATGAGCGTCATGCGTGGCGGGCGCGTGTTCGAAAAGGTCGGGGTGAATGTCTCGACCGTTTACGGGCAACTGGGCGACCGTGCTGTGCAGGCCATGTCGTCGCGCAAGAACATGGAAGGGTTGAAAGACAACCCGACCTTTTGGGCATCGGGCATTTCGCTTGTGGCCCACATGCAGAACCCGCGCGTGCCGGCGGTGCACATGAATACACGCATGTTCTGGACCCCGGTCGCCGACTGGTTCGGCGGCGGGTCCGACCTGAACCCGGCGATCGAATACGAAGAAGACACGGCTTTTTTCCACCAGGTTCTGAAGGATCACTGCGATCCCCACGACGCGGACTATTACCCGCGCTTCAAGGCTTGGGCGGATGAGTATTTCTACGTCCCTCACCGCCACCGCGCACGCGGTGTTGGCGGTATCTTCTACGACGATCTGAACACCGGGGACTGGGAGGCCGATTTTGCCTTTACCCAGAATGTGGGCCGCGCGTTCCTTCCGGCGTTTCTGGGATGTGTGGAACGCCGCCGGCATGAGGCCTTCACCGATGCCGACCGCGAGGCGCAGCTTGTCCATCGCGGCCTTTATGCGGAATACAACCTTGTCTACGACCGGGGCACCAAGTTCGGGCTGGAAACCGGACATGACGCAAACGCCGTGCTGATGAGCCTTCCGCCCATCGCCAAGTGGACCTGACCGTAAGAAGTCAAAGCCGACAGACGAAAAAAAAGGGCGCTTGCACGGCGCCCTTTGGCATTTGACGATCGGGGCGCATCAGATCGCGGCCAGCAATTCCTCACCGGTCGAAATCGAACATTCACCCGGTTTTTCGAGATGCAGATGGGTGACGACGCCGTCCTCGACCACCATGGCATAGCGCTTGGACCTATCAAAGAAACCGACTTCGGGTTTGTCGAAAGCAAGCCCGATCGCCTTGGTGAAGGACGCGTCCCCATCAGCCAGCATGGTGATGCCTGCCTCGGTCGCACCGCTGGTTTCGCCCCAAAGCTGCATCACATGCGCGTCGTTGACCGATAGGCAGATGACTTCGTCTATGCCCTTGGCGTCGAACTGGGGCTTGGTGCGCACAAAGCTTGGCAGGTGCTTGCCGTCGCAGGTGGGTGTAAAGGCACCCGGCACCGCGACGATCACCACGCGGCGACCGGCGGTCTTGTCTGACATGGTCACGGTGGCGACCCCGTCCGGTCCCTTGTGCAGCAAGGTGGCGTTGGGCAGACGATCGCCGACCGCGATTTCGCGACCGTCAGTCATCACAGGGTTTCCAGAAGTTGTTCACCCTGTGATATGTCGCAAACACCCGGCTGATCGATATTGGCGTGGGTCACGACGCCATCGTCCAGCACGACCGCGTAACGGTTCGATCGCCCGATCAGCCCGATCTGCGGCGCGGTGAATTCCATCTTCAAGGTGTGGGTCAGTTTCCCTTCGGCGTCGCCAAGCATGGTGATCCCGGCCTTGGTCGCGCCCGTGGCCTCGCCCCATGCCTTCAGGACGAAGGGATCATTGACCGACACGCAGATGATTTCTTTCACGCCCTTCGCGGCAAAGGCATCTGCAGTGCGGATGAAACTTGGCACATGCGCCGTGCTGCAAGGGCCGGTGAAGGCACCGGGCAACCCGAACAGCACGACCTTGCGGCCCGCGATGTAGTCGGACAACTGGATGGTCTTGGGGCCTTCGTCCGTCATGGTGACGAGTGCGGCGTCCGGAAACGTGTCGCCCACGGAAATAGTCATTGTTGCGATCTCCCTCGCTTGTCTTGTTCGTTAACGGGCATATAGGGTGCCGAGCGAATGGGCCAACCGTAAGGCAGTGCGAGATGGAAAAGATTGTGGTCGTTGGCGCGGGGCAGGCCGGCGCATCGTGCGTCGCAAAGCTTCGGTCACAGGGATTTACGGGTCAGATCGTTCTTATCGGTGAAGAACCCGCGCCGCCCTATCAGCGCCCGCCCCTGTCCAAGGGATATCTGTTGGGGGAAATGACGCTCGACCGTCTCTACCTGCGGCCTGAAAGCTATTACGCCGAAAACGGTATTGATCTGCGCCTGAATGAAAGGGTGACGGGCATTGACCCCGAGGCCAAGGTTGTTCGCGCGGGCGACCGGTCGGTGGCCTACGACGCCCTGGTTCTGACGACTGGGTCAGTGCCCCGTGTGCTGCCATCAACCGTTGGCGGCGATCTGGACGGTGTGCACGTCGTGCGCACATTGGCCGATGTCGACGCGATGGCGCCACGGGTCTTGCCCGACCGCCGTGCCCTGATCATCGGAGGCGGCTACATCGGGCTGGAGGCAGCCGCCGTCTGCAGCAAGATGGGCATGGATGTGACCCTGATCGAAATGGCGGACCGGATCCTGCAACGGGTCGCGGCGCCCGAGACCTCGGATTACTTTCGCGCGCTGCATCGCCGGCATGGTGTCGACATCCGCGAAGGCGTGGGCCTGACCTGCCTGACGGGAGTCGACGGGCGCCTGACCGGGGCGATCTTCTCGGACGCAACCGAACATCCCTTCGATCTTGCCATCGTCGGTATCGGGATCGCGCCCGGCTGCGCCCTGGCCGAGGCCGCCGGGCTTGAGATCGAGAACGGCATCAGGGTCGATGACCATGGCCGCACCAGCGACCCTTCGATCTGGGCTGCGGGCGATTGCACCAGCCTGCCGTATCGCGGGCATCGGATCCGGCTGGAATCGGTGCAGAACGCAATTGATCAGGCAGAAGCGGTTGCCATGAACCTGATGGGCGCTGACACGCCATATATACCTCAGCCCTGGTTCTGGTCAGACCAATATGATGTGAAACTTCAGATCGCGGGGCTGAACACCGGCTATGACCGGGTGGTGATCCGCGATGGTGGCGCGGCGCGCTCGCATTGGTATTTCGCCGGTGACAGGCTTCTGGCCGTCGATGCCATGAACGATGCGCGTGGGTACATGGTGGGCAAACGCCTGATCGAGGCGGGCAAGTCCCCCACCCCGGACGCCGTGGCCGATACCGGCATCGACCTCAAGGCGCTGTTGCGGGGATGATGGCTCCATGAGGATCGTCGCCGGCCGGTTGCGCGGCAAGAAACTGGCCGAGGTCGGGCAGGGCGATGCGGCGGCGCATCTGCGCCCGACGGCGGACCGGGTGCGCGAAAGCCTGTTCAACGTGCTGACCAACGGCAAGTTCGGCAATCCGGTCACCGGCGCGCGGGTGCTTGACCTGTTTGCGGGCACCGGCGCGCTTGGCCTCGAAGCGCTCAGCCGGGGCGCGGATCACGTCACCTTTGTCGATGACGGCATCGCGGCGCGCGCGCTGTTGCGTGACAACGTGGGCCTGTGTCAGGCGCAGGGGGTCACCAAGATCTTTCGCCGCGATGCCTGCGATCTGGGCGAGGTGCGGGGCGCCCCGTTCGACCTGATCTTCCTCGACCCGCCCTATGGCCAGGGTTTGGGCGAGCGCGCCATCGCTTCGGCGCGGTTGGGCGGGTGGATCGCGCCCGATGCCGTTATCGTATGGGAGGACAGCGCCCCGCCGAACCTGCCGTCCGGTTTCTGCCTGCTCGATCAGCGCACCTATGGCGGCACGGTCATCACCATTGCGCGCGCGGAAGGGGCTTGAGGCATGCATCTTGGAATGGTGATCTTTGATTGTGACGGCGTTCTGGTCGACAGCGAGATCCTGACGAACCGCGTTCTGGCGGCGAACCTGACACGTCATGGTCTGCCGATGACGGTTGAGGACTCGGTCCGGTTGTTCGTCGGCGGAACCATGGCCGGTGTGGGCGAGACGGCCCGCAAGATGGGCGCGGACCTGTCTGACACCTGGCTGGATGACATCTATGCCGAGATCTACGAGACCCTTCGCCAGGGCGTCGATGTGATCCCCGGTATTCCCGCCTTGCTGGACCTTCTGGATGACCGCGAGATACCGTTTTGCGTGGCATCGAACGGCAGCCTTGAGAAAATGGATATCACCCTTGGCCAGAACGGGTTGCTTCCCCGCTTCGGGGACCGCCGGTATTCCGCGCATTCTCTTGGTGTGGCCAAACCCGACCCGGGGCTGTTCGTGCATGCCGCACGGCAAGCTGGCGCAGCGCCCGAGACGTGCGTCGTGATCGAAGACAGCGCCACGGGCGCCGAGGCCGCCGCACGTGCGGGAATGCGATGCCTTGGCTACGCGCCCCATGATGATGGTGCGGCGCTTGCGTACCATGGGGCAGAGATCATCTCGTCCATCGGCGACGTGGCGATTCGACTTGATCTGACCTGACCTGATCCGAGCGCCACCGCCCGGTGTCCCGGAACCCATCGATTATTTCATTTTGACAGGCGTTGATGACGCTTCGGTGTGCCGTTTTCACGCCAGCGTGCGATCCGTGCAGTTCGGTTCGAGTAATGTGCAAATTCGCACCAATATCGCGCAATTCTCCTGCATCCGTGAATTGTATAACAGACTTTCAAACCTCATGTTCAATCCATCGACGGGCCAACCGCCCAAAGAGACACACAAACCGGCGCCGACAAGACGCCACCCAAACAAAGGACATGACACATGAAACGTATTGCAATCATCGCCGCCGTCGCCGCATCCCTTGCCGCCCCGGCCATCGCTGACACGGCTTTCGCCATTCAGCACTTCAACCAGGATGCCGACAGCATCGGCGATATGCGCCTCGTCGCATCCGATGCCGGCCGCGTGGCGGTTTCGACCTCGGGCATGTCGCCGCTCAACGACGTATTCGCAGAACTCAATGCCAGCCAGGACTCGGCCGGAGATCTGCGCGGCGTGACCGGCGCGACCGTCGTGCTGAGCAATCACAGCGCCGCCGCATCCGAGATTTTTGCGCAACTGCGGGCCGAGAGCCTCGAAAACGAATGATCCCTCTGGATCGCATTTCCCCGAACTAAAAGGAACTGAACCATGAAACGTATCGCAATCATCGCCGCCGTTGCCGCATCCCTCGCCGCCCCGGCCATCGCTGACACGGCCTTCGCCATCCAGCACTTCAACCAGGACGCCGACAGCATCGGTGATATCCGTCTGGTGCCCGCTGGTGACGACACCGTTGTTGTCTCGACCTCCAGCCGGTCGCCGCTGAGCCAGGTCTTCGCACAATTGAACGACAGCCAGGACTCGGTCGCTGACCTGCGTGGCGTCGACGGTGTCACGGTTGTGCTGAACAACCACTCGGCAGTTGCGTCGGAAATCTTTGCCCAACTGCGCGCCGAAAGCGCCGAAGACGAATAACCGTGGCTTGCCGCGCTTGCCTGCGGGGGCTGCGGGGAAAGATCACTCCCTGTATCTTCTCCTGACCCCGTCCCTCGCAGGCCCCATGAAAACACCCCCGACCGGTTTCCGGCGGGGGTGTTCTTTTGTTTGACGCCATCATCGGCCCGGCTCGCTGGCCGGGGGGTCTTGTTAAGGAAACTTCAACATGGGACAGTCCATGAAAATCGAGCGAAACAAGATCCTTTCCACAGGCGAGGCCCATGCAAGACGCGCAGGCGCTGCTATCCTCCGTTTTCGGCTTTGACGCCTTCCGTCCCGGTCAGTCCGAGATCGTGGAAGCCGTCGCGGCTGACCGGAACGTGCTGGCGATCATGCCGACGGGTGGCGGAAAATCGCTGTGTTTCCAACTTCCTGCACTGATGCGCGTCGGCGTTACCGTGGTCATTTCGCCGCTGATCGCGCTTATGCGGGACCAGGTGCGCGGATTGCGAGAAGCCGGGGTCGAAGCCGGGGCGCTGACCAGTGGCAATACCCAGGATGAAACGGACGCTGTCTGGGCCGGGCTGGAAGCCGGAACGCTGAAGCTGTTGTACATGGCGCCGGAACGGCTGGCGTCATCGGGCACCGAACGTATGCTCAAGCGCGCGGGCGTGTCCCTGATCGCCGTAGACGAGGCGCATTGCGTCAGCCAGTGGGGCCATGATTTCCGCCCGGACTACCTGCGTATCGGGGCGCTGCGCCGGGCTCTGGATGTGCCGCTTGCCGCCTTTACCGCTACGGCAGACGCCGAAACCCGTGTCGAGATCGTGGATCGCCTGTTCGATGGCGAGGCGCCGGAAAGCTTTCTCCGCGGGTTCGATCGGCCCAACCTGACCCTGGCCTTCGAGGTCAAGAACCAGCCTCGGCAACAGATCCTCAGCTTTGCCGCCGCGCGGAAGGGGCAATCGGGGATCGTCTATTGCGGCACGCGTGCCAAGACCGAAACGTTGTCGCAGGCCTTGCGGGCGGATGGGCATACCGCCTGCCACTATCACGGTGGCATGGAGGCCGAAGATCGCCGCATCGTCGAAACCCGGTTCGCCCAGGAGGACGGATTGATCGTCGTGGCCACGATTGCCTTCGGGATGGGCGTGGACAAGCCGGATATCAGGTGGGTGGCCCATGCGGATCTGCCGAAGTCGATCGAAGGATATTACCAGGAAATCGGCCGGGCGGGGCGGGATGGTGCGCCCGCCGACACCATGACGTTGTTCGGCCCGGACGATATCCGGTTTCGCCGCCAGCAAATCGACGAGGGCCTGGCCCCGCCGGAACGCAAGTCCGCCGATCACACCCGTTTGAATGCGCTGCTGGGTCTTGCGGAGGCCCTGGGATGCCGGCGCAAGGTCCTGTTGAGTTATTTCGGAGAGACGTCGGACGCGTGCGGGAACTGCGATTTGTGCGCCACCCCTCCCGAGACGTTTGATGCCACAACTCCGGTGCGCAAGGCACTGTCAGCCATTTTGCGGACTGATGAGTGGTTCGGCGCAGGTCATCTGATCGACATCCTCATGGGGGCCGATACCGACAAGATCCGGGCGCGCGGTCATGATCGTCTGCCGACCTACGGGGTGGGCACGGAATTCGACAAAAGGGGCTGGCAGGCCGTATTCCGCCAGATGGCGGCGCATGATCTGGTGCGGCCTGATCCGGACCGTCATGGCGCGTTGCGGATGACCGATGCCGCAAGGCCCATTCTGCGCGGTGAGGCCGACATCACGTTGCGCCGTGACACCATGGTCAAGACCCCGCGCCGCCCGCAGGTCAAGGCATTGGTCGCAGAGGAAGACGCGCCGCTCTTGTCCGCACTCAAGGCCAAACGCCGTGCGCTGGCAGAGGACGCCCGCGTGCCCGCCTATGTGATCTTTCCCGACCGCACCCTGATCGAGATGGCTGAAACCCGGCCCGCCTCGCTGGATGATATGGCGCGGATCAGCGGCGTGGGGGCCAAGAAACTGGAACGGTATGGATCGGATTTCCTGTCCGTGATCACCGGTGAGACGCCCGAAACGCTGCACCCCTCGCGGCGCAAACTGGCCGGACGCGACTCGGGCGCGCTGTATGATCGTCTGCTGGCCGTGCAGGCCGACCTGGCACGGGGCGAAACGGGGTTGGACAAACCCATGACCTGTTCGTCGTCGCAGTTGGCCAAGGTGGCCGAGGTTCAGCCCGGCGATTTGCCGACGCTGACGCGGCTTTTGGGCGAACGCCGCGCCGAACGGTTCGGCCCTGCTTTCCTTGATGTGCTGCGCGAGGCTGGATAAGTCGGGTCAGCCGATTAGGTTACCAAGACTTGCCCCAACCGGAGAGATACCGATGCTGACAGTGATTTCCCCCGCCAAACGCCTCGACTGGGCAGCCCGCGACGTGGAGATGACGCAGCCGGCGTTTCAGGATGATGCCGACAAACTGGCCCGCACCGCCAAGGGGCTAAGCCAGAAGGATCTGGCCAGTCTGATGGACCTGTCGCCGGATCTGGCCAAGCTCAACGCCGACCGGTTCAAGCGGTTCGCCGACGGCAAGGACGATGTGCGCCCCGCTGCACTGGCGTTCGCGGGCGATACCTATCAGGGGCTTGAGGCCGCCAGTCTTGATGACGACGCCATGCGGTTCGCACAGGACCGGTTGCGGATCCTGTCGGGGCTTTACGGGATCTTGCGGCCGCTGGATGCGATCCAGCCTTACCGCCTCGAAATGGGAAGCCGCATGAAGACCCGCAAAGGGCCATCGCTTTATGCCTACTGGGGCGATCGGTTGGCGCAGGCGCTCAATGCCGAGGCTTTGGCCCTCGGCACGGACACCTTGGTCAACTGCGCGTCTGTCGAATATTTCTCGGCCGTTGATCCCAAGGCGCTGGACCTGACCGTGATCACGCCCCAGTTTCTCGAGGACAAGCCCGGCGGGCCCAAGATCGTCAGCTTTTTCGCCAAGAAGGCGCGCGGGGCGATGGCGCGGTTCATCGTGGACCGCCGGTTGACCGATCCGGCGTCGATCCTGGATTTCGACACGGGCGGCTATGCCCATTTGCCCGAGCTGAGCACGCCGGACAAACCTGCCTTTTTGCGCCGCGCCGAGGCTGCGAACGCGGCCTAACCCGCCGCTGTGGGCGTCAGGAAGGCCGAGGTCAGGATCATCACCAACAAGACAGCGGTCAGAAAGAACAGCGTGCTGCGTTCGCTCTTGTCTTCGGGTGATTTCAGCCAGACGCCGACCTGCTTGATGAACTGGCCCGGCCCCGACAGCATGTTGCCGGTTTCTTCCTGAGCGCGGCTGCGCAGCAGAAACAGGGTGCGGAACATCAAGAAGGCCCAGGCGATGAACACCAGCCCCTGCAGGACAAGTTGAATGATCTGTCCGGTACTCATCGGTCGTTCCTCCGCCTCAGCTTGTGGATGCACCATAGCGCCGAGCCGCCGAAGAACGCCACCGCGATCAGACCGATTTCCAGTGACGCAATGCCGCCTATGCCGTTGAAGGCGTAGGCCCCGATCAACAGGGCGAGACCGGCAAGGCTGATGGCCAGACGCAGCTTGAGTTCACCGGGCGGCGGATCGAATTTCCCGCTCACTTCTTGCCCGGCGTTCCGTCGAATTTCTTGTCCAGCGAGCCCCAGCAATCGATGTAGTCGTCCTGCAGCGGGGCCTCGTTGGCGGCAAAGCTGGTCAGGTGCTGCGGGAACCGCGTTTCGAACATGAACGACATCGTGTTGTCGAGCTTGTGCGGTTGCAGATCCGCGTTTGAGGCGCCTTCAAAGGCGTCCCGATCAGGGCCGTGGGGAAGCATCATATTATGCAGCGACATGCCACCGGGCACAAAGCCCCGCGGTTTCGCGTCATACTGGCCATAGATGTTGCCCATCAGCTCGGACATGACGTTCTTGTGGTACCACGGCGGGCGGAAGGTATCCTCCGCCACCATCCAGCGCTCGCGGAACAGGACAAAGTCGATATTGGCGGTGCCGGCCTGCCCCGATGGCGCCGTCAGCACGGTAAAGATCGACGGGTCGGGGTGGTCGAACAGGACAGCGCCCACCGGGCAGTAGGTCTTCAGGTCGTATTTGACGGGCGCGTAATTGCCATGCCATGCGACCACGTCGATCGGGGAATGACCGATCCGGGTGACATGAAACTGGCCGCACCACTTGATCGTGACGGTCGAGGGCACCTCTCGATCCTCGAAGGCGGCGACGGGCGTCTTGAAATCACGCCGGTTGGCCATGCAATTTGCCCCGATCGGGCCACGTCCGGGAAGCTCGAATTTCTGGCCGTAGTTCTCGCAGACAAATCCGCGGGCCGGGCCGTCGATGACCTCGACCCGGTAAAGCAACCCACGCGGGATAATTGCGATTTCCTGCGGTTCAAGGTCAATGATACCCAACTCGGTCGTGAATCGAAGCTTGCCCTCTTGCGGCACGATCAGCATCTCACTGTCGGCTGAGTAGAAATAGTCATCCACCATCGAAGTTGTGACAAGGTACACGTGGCTCGCCATGCCGACCTGCGTGTTCACATCACCCGCCGTGGTCATCGTGCGCATCCCGGTCAGCCATGTCAGCGGCATGTCGGAATGGGGGACCGGATCCCACCGATACTGGCCAAGTGAGATGACATCCGGGTCCACGCTGGGCGCCGTTTTCCAATAGGGCAGTTCGATCTTGGCATAGCGGTGCGAATGTTTGACCGACGGCCGGATACGGTAGCACCAGGTGCGTTCATTCTGATGACTGGGCGCGGTGAAGGCCGTGCCGGACAGTTGTTCGCCGTAAAGCCCGTAATCGCACTTCTGGGGGCTGTTCATGCCCTGCGGCAACGCGCCGGGCAGTGCCTCGCTCTCGAAGTCATTGCCGAAACCCGGCATGTAGCCTTCGTGTTCCCCGGGGATCGACGGGGCCTGTATCATCGGGCGGGGGGTGCTTTGTTCGGTCATGTCAGGGGTCTCCAGGCAAGTCCGGATGATATGCCACAGTATCGTTGCAATTACAACGATGCCGTCGTGCGCACTGGATGTGCAAGCTCGAATGTTCCATGGCCGTTACCATTTGTCCGAACATGAAAACGCCCGCCGTTCGAGGGCGGGCGTTCATTGTTCTGGAATACCGAAGGATTTGGGCGCTCAGATCCCGAGGAAAGGCTGTGCAATGCGGGGCAGGATGCCGTTGAACCGCAGTTTGGCGTCAGTGGCGACAAGGCAGATACAATCCTCGCCGGCTTCCGCAACCGGGGCGTGATCGACATCTTCATCCGCCACTTCGATATCGCCACGCGCATAGAGGCCGTCTTCGTCGCGGAATGCACCTTGCAACACCAGCGTCATTTCCATGCCCCGGTGGCTGTGCTTTGGCATTGCCTGCCCCGCCGGGATCAGCAAGAGCCGCACCGTGCCTTCCGTTCCGGACTGAAGCACGCAATGCTTGGCACCCATGCCAAGGCCTTTCCATGTCACCGAATCGAGATCACCGCCGACGATCCGCTGCAAGGGCGTCGGAAAGATCCCCCCAGACCGTTTCGGCTTCTCGACCGGGTCCATTGCGCCGATCCTGGCCAGCGTCTGTTCCAGGCTATCCTGTTCAATTTCGGCTGTATCCATGTTTTCAAGGATCGTCCCACCGATCGCCTCGAACGATTCAAGGCGCGCACGCGCGTCATCGCTCAGGGACACATGGGTGGCCACGACCAGGTCGAACGCCTGCGGCAGGGCGCCCGCAGCGTACCCCATCAGCAGATCATCCGGTATACTATGGCGAATAGTGTTCATGTTTCGCCTTCCTCAACTCATATTGTGGCGCAGCCTGTCCAGAGCCAACCTAATCCGAGACTTGATCGTGCCAAGGGGTAATCCGGTCTCGGCGGCGATTTCACTATGAGTCAAATCACCGTAGTAGGCTCGCTCTATCAAAATGCGCTGTTTTTCGGGTAGCGTGCGGATCGCTTCCGCAAGCCTGTCTGTCTCTTGCTGCAAGACGATCGCGTCGGCCTGATCCGGTGCCTCTTCCGGGCCCCATGGCAGAGTCTCGGGTTCGGGCCTTGCATAGCGCCGCAACAGGTCGATCTTTCGGTTGCGCGCAATCGTGAAGATCCATGTCGAGACCGCAGCCCGCGTGGGATCATACATGTGCGACTTGTGCCAAAGCGTGGCCATCACGTCTTGCATACACTCCTCTGCGAGGCTGCTGTCAGCCCCGGATTTCATCAAGAACGCCTTGACCCGTGGCGCGAAGTGGCGAAACACCTCGGCAAAGGCCTTGTGATCCTGGTTTTGCGCAATGGACGCCATCAGAGACACCCAGTGCGCTTCGTTTTTGTCATGCATCGTCACGTTGTCTTCACAACCTCTGGACCCACACCCTTGATAAGGTCAAAGAAGGCTGTCCACCAGACCAAGGTCTGCCTGTTGCAGCCCTGTCGGTAGACGATGGCATGCGGGTGTTACGCGAGGCGCCAAAGTCCGGATCAAAAGTTTTTCTTTGATCTGGCTACCATTCGCGCACGTAACCTGCATAACGCGTTCGAACAGAAGATAAGGAAACGTTACGTGCCATTCGAAGATCCGGCCCAGGGGCCGAAACGCATCGCCGTCATCGGCGGTGGCATTTCCGGGATGGGCGCGGCCTATCATCTAGCCGAAACGAACGCAGTGACCCTGTTCGAGGCCGAGGGCCGTCTTGGCGGTCATGCCCGTACCGTTGTTGCCGGGCGCAACGGCGATCAGCCCGTCGATACGGGATTTATCGTTTTCAACAACGTCAATTACCCCAACCTTGTGAAATTGTTCGACGATCTGGATGTCCCGATCGCCAAATCAGACATGAGCTTTGCGGCATCCATCGGCGGCGGCGAGATCGAATACGGTCTGCGCAGTCTTGGCGCGTTGTTCGCCCAGAAACGCAATCTGGCCCGTCCGGGTTTCCTGCGCATGGTCCGTGATCTCATGAAGTTCAACGCGTCCGCCGGCACACTGGCGCGGGACCCTGCCATCACCCTGGGTGAATTGATGGACCAGATGGGCATGGGGCAATGGTTCCGTGACTATTACATGACGCCGATCTCCGGCGCGATCTGGTCGACCCCCAAGGAAGAGATCATGGATTTCCCGGCGCAGGCGCTGGTGCGGTTTTTCCGCAACCATCATTTGCTGCAGGCCACCGGCCAGCACCAGTGGTACACGGTGCAGGGCGGATCCATTGAATATGTGACGCGACTGGAACGTGCGATGCGCGACCTGGGCGTCGATATCCGGGTGGCTTCCCCGATCGAGGCGGTGCGCCGCAGCCAGACGGGCGTCGACATTCAGCATCAGGGGCATTGGGAGCAGTTCGACGAGGTGGTCTTCGCAACCCATTCTGACGATTCCCTGCGGATGTTGGCAGACCCGACGCCGGCCGAAACCGCCGCCCTTGGCGCCGTGCGGTATCAGCCCAACACCGCCGTGTTGCATGCCGATGCCCGCGCAATGCCGCACCATCGCATCACGTGGTCGAGCTGGAACTACACCGAGCGCAAGGGGCATGAAGGCGGGCCGATCGACCTGACCTACTGGATGAATTGCCTGCAGCCGATCCCGCAATCCGACCCGCTTTTCGTGACCCTGAACAGCCGTGCGCCGATCGACGACGCGCTGATCTATGACACGGCGGAATTCCGGCACCCGGTCTATGATCTGGCCGCGCTTGCCGCCCAGGGCAAGATCCGCGAGATCAATGGCGACAACGCGACGTGGTATTGTGGGGCCTGGATGAAGAACGGTTTTCACGAAGACGGCTATGCCAGCGCGCTGGACGTGGTCGACGCGATGTCGTCGCGCGACCGGTCGGTCCTGGCGGCGTGAGTGCGGTCGACCATATCCCCGGCCATACCTTTCATGGCAGGCGTGGTGCGGTCGAGAACGCCTTCACCTATTCCATCGACTACGTGATGCTGGATGCCGAGGCAGACCGCCCGAATGCCCCTTGGCTGTTCGGGCGCAACCGCGCCGGTCTGTCCTCGCTGTGGGACAGGGATCATGGCGGCCCCCCGAAAACCGGGCGCGGTGCGCCCTGGGCGCGGGATGTTCTGGCCGCGCATGATCTGGCGGACATCACGGATGGCAAGCTGATGCTGCTGGCGCAGCCGCGCATGTTGGGCCATGTCTTCAATCCGGTCAGCTTCTGGTTGGCTTATGATCGTCAGACGCGGTTGCGCGCGGTGATCGCGGAAGTGTCGAATACGTTCGGTGACCGGCATTCCTACCTGTGCGCCCACCATGATCAGCGGCCCATCGGGCGTGAAGATACCCTGACCGCACAAAAGATCTTTCACGTCTCGCCATTTCAACCGGTCGAAGGTGGCTATACCTTCCGGTTCGATATCCGTTCGGACCGCGTTGGCATCTGGATCGACTATTCGACCGGCAACGAGGGTGTTTTGGCCACCCTCACCGGACGCCGCCAACAGCTTACATCCTGGGGCGTGATCCGGTCCGCCCTGCGCCGGCCGCTGGGTGCGCGCAGGGTTCTGGCGTTGATCCATTGGCAGGCGCTCAAGCTCTGGTGGAAAGGTGCACGCTACCGGCCGCGGCCCGAGCCCCCGCAAGAAGAGGTGTCCTGACGTGACACCCGACCCGATGCCGCGGGCGCCGTCGCGACCGGGCTACGCGGTGTTTGCCGCCATGCTCGCCGCCGCAGGGCTGCCGATCTACATCCATGCCCCGAAGTTCTATGTCGACAGCTACGGCGTCGGCCTGACAGCTTTGGCGGGGGTGCTGTTCGCATTGCGCCTGATCGACGTGGTTCAGGACCCCTTGTTCGGGGTGTTGGCGCAAAGGGCGCGCAGGCAGCGCGGACCGGCTGTTGCGATCGGGGTCGCGGTTCTTGCCGCTTCGATGGTCGGACTGTTTGCCGTGACACCCCCGATCGCGCCGATCTGGTGGTTCGCATTGATGATGCTGGGACTGTTTTCGGCGTTCTCCTTCCTCAACATCTGCATGTACGCCCAAGGGGTCGCCGCCGCGCCTCGCCTTGGGGATCAGGGGTATCTGCGACTGGCGGCGTGGCGGGAAACCGGTGCGCTCCTGGGGGTGTGCGTGGCTGCCGTGGCCCCTGCCGTGCTGGTGGGAACCGGCGCGCCCTTTGCCGGGTTTGCCCTGGGCTTCGTGGTGCTGTGCCTCATCGCGGTCTGGATGATGCGGGCGGACTGGACCGCAGATGGCGCGCTTGGCCCCTCGGGGTTTTATCAGGTGCTGTCGGACCCGACGGCGCGCAGGTTGCTTTTGGTGGCCCTCTTGAACGCCGCGCCTGTGGCAGTATCGTCGACCCTGTTCCTGTTCTACGTCGAAAGTGTCCTGCTGGCCCCTGGCTGGGAGGGCGCGTTGCTGTTGCTGTTCTTTGTGGCTGCCGCCGGAACCGCCCCGATCTGGAGCCGTCTAGCCGCCCTGTTCGGTGCAAGGCGAATGCTGCTGATCGCCATGGCCCTTGCGGTGGTGTCGTTCTCGATCGTCCTCGCGCTGGGGCCGGGTGACACGCTGATCTTCGCGCTTGTGTGCCTTGCATCGGGCGCAGCACTGGGCGCGGATTTTGCGCTGCTGCCTGCGATGTTTGCCCGCCGGATGGAAGTCATCGCCCCGGAAGCGGGGGCTGCCTTCGGTCTTTGGTCCTTCGTGTCGAAGTTCACGCTGGCCTTTGCCGCAGTGGTCCTGTTACCGGCGCTTGATGCGGTGGGCTTCCAATCGGGCGCGGACAACGCAGACCCCGCTTTGCACCTTCTGACCTACCTTTACGCATTGGTTCCTTGCGTCCTGAAACTGGGGGCGATGGCCGTTCTGGCCACAACCCACCTGGCCGAAATCTGAGGGCGCTGTGCGCTGTCTGAACGAACGGAGACTGTCATGAGAGAATGGAGTGGAAAACGCTATTGGCTGGTTGGCGCGTCCGAAGGCCTGGGCCGCGCACTGGCCGAAAAGATGAGCCGCGCGGGCGCCGAGTTGATCCTGTCGGCCCGATCCGGTGACAGATTGCGTGAACTGGCCGCAACTCTGCCGGGCCGCACAACCTGCGTCCCCATGGACATCGCCGACCGCGACAGCGTCTACGAAGCGTGCCAGGAGATCGGCGAGATCGACGGCCTCGTGTTCCTGGCCGGCATCGCCACGTTGATCAGGGCGCAGGACTGGGACGCCGAAAAGGTGGAACAGATGTTCGATGTGAACCTGACCGGGGCTGCTCGGGTGATCGGGCAGGTCATCGGCCCGATGGTTGCGCGCGACGACGGGCATATCGTGATGATCGGATCACTCTCGGCCTATCGGGGGCTGCCCGGTTCCATCGGCTATTCGGCATCCAAGGCGGGGTTGATGGCGTTGGCGGAATCCATGCACGGCGACCTGCGTGACACCAATGTGCTCGTGCAACTGGCGAACCCGGGCTACATCGCGACCCGGATGCAAGACGACAACCCGCATTCCAAACCTTTCATGATGACCCCAGATCAGGCCGCGCAGCATGTGTTCGAACAGATGAACACCGACACCTTCCACAAGGCGTTTCCCTTTGGTTTCAGCCTGCTGTTCCGGTTTTCGCGCTTCTTGCCGACCGGGCTTTATGAATGGATTTTCTTCCGCCGCTAGCTTGATATCGATCAAGGACGCGGGCGCGCGCTGCCCGCCATGATGGCCCCGAAGCATGAACGGGAGGTGCATCATGGAACTGTCGACACGGAAACTGGCCCAGATCGTGCTGATGGGGCATGAGATGGCCCGCGCCGAAGGCGAATTGCGCGCCTTTATCGATGGCATGAACGAGGATGAAAAGGTCGAACTGGTTGCGGTCTACTGGATCGGGCGTGGCAGTTTCGATGCCGAGGACTGGGCCGAGGCTCTGGACACCGCCCGGGCCGAGGCCACTACGCCGACCGCGGATTACCTGCTTGGCAGTCCCCATTTCCCGGACCACCTGGAAGCCGGCGCCGAAGCCCTCGGGCTAGACCTGATGGATGACGAGGAAGACCTGCTTTAGGGGGCGTGCGCCGCTGCCGTCATGTCGTCAGTATTCCGTGCGGGCATGGATGCGGTCCGGCGTATCCAGATGCGGGGTCGCGTTGAAGCCGGCCAGGATATTTACCTCGGGCCGTACCATGACCCGATGGATGGAACAATTTCGGATCGGAACCAGAAAGTGCGCCATGCGCGCGGGGTCGAGGTTCAGGATATGTCGCGCGACCATGCCGATCACCCCGCCCGAGGTGACGCACAGAACCCGCCTGCCGGGCTGGGCTGCGATGTCCAGCACCTCGGCGACGCGGGTCTCGAAGCTGGCAAAGCTTTCGTTGCCCTGGATCTCGGCGCGATGCCAGGCTTCCATGATATCGCGGATATGATCGACGAAAGTATCGGGCGTCGACGGCGCGCGCCCAGTCAGTTCGGTATGAGCCTTTGAAAGGTTGAAGTAATCCAGCTCGTTAAGGCGGGCATCGGTCTTGGCGGGGGCGCCCATGTCGCCCATGCCCTCAGCGGTTTCCCGGTGACGGCGCAGGCTGCCCATGAGGACATGATCAAAGGGGGCTTCGTGATCGCGCAACCAGGTCCCCAGCCAGCGTGCCTGCTGATGGCCCAGATCCGACAGCCGATCGTACCCGTGTTCGTCCTGCGCCTCGGAATTCGCCTGCCCGTGGCGCACCAAGATCAATTCACCCAACTCTCGATCCTTCCCTGAACACCTGCGGCGGTCATGGTCGATCAGGGTGCGATGTGCAAGTCGGGAGGGTCAGCCATACCCAAGGCTGGCGCGGATCACCGGCAACAGTGCCGCAGCGGCCACGCCGACCATGGCCCCCACGCCCAGGCGCACCAACGGAGTGCCAAGCCGCGGCGAGGCGAGGCTGAGACCGGCGCAGACGCAGGCATAAAAAACCAGGGCGGTGACATCCATGCTCTGGACCGTAGCACAAAGGCCTGCGACAAGGCGATATGTCCCAGATTCCCGTCGACCCCGCCCGCTTTCTCGCAGATCTCCATACGCTTCGCGGCTTTGGGCGCGATGGCCCCGGCGTGCGTCGCCGGGCGTTTACCGATGCCGATCTGGCGGCGCGCGACTGGCTGGCCGGTCGCATGGCCGACGCAGGCCTCACCCCCCAGTTCGATCCGGTCGGCAACCTGTTCGGACTGGCGCCGGGGCGGTCACTGCTTTTGGGGTCGCATTCCGACACGCAGCCCGAAGGCGGTTGGCTGGATGGCGCATTGGGCGTGATTTCGGCGTTGGAAGTGGCGCGGGCCAGTCGTGAATCCGGCGGGCCCGCCATATCGGTGGTCAGCTTTCAGGACGAGGAAGGCCGGTTTGGCGCCCTGACGGGCAGCTCGGTCTGGTCCGGCAAATTACCGCTTGAGACGGCTGACGGTTTGAGCGCGACCGACGGCACCGTGTTCGCCGATGCGCGCGCAACGCTGGGCGACCGGGCGAAGGGGTTCGTCGACCCCGGCCTTTTCAGTGCCTATGTCGAGATGCATATCGAACAGGGCCCGGTCTTGGACCAGGCGGGCGAGGCGATTGGCGTTGTCACCGCGATCGTGGGTCTGCGGCAGGTTCAAGTCACGGTGACCGGGCAGCAAAACCACGCCGGCACCACGCCCATGGCGATGCGCCGCGACGCCTTTACCACCGCGACGCGGATTGCCACGATGCTGGAAGATCGGTTCGCGAACGTGGTGACGCCGCAAACGGTCTGGACCATCGGGCATTTCCGGCTGGAACCCAACGCGTCCTCGATCGTGCCGGGGCGGGCTGTCTTCACCCTGCAATGGCGTGATGGCGACGCGGAACGGCTGGCCCGGATGGAACGGGTGATTTTCGAGGTTCTGGACGATGTTCAGGCCGCGACAGGGTGCAAGGTCACGGCCGAACGCCTGCGGCATGATCTGACGCCGATGCCGATGGATGACCGGGTGCAGGCTGCGCTGCGCGCGGCGGCCGAGGCCGTCGCGCCCGGCAAATGGCGGGCGATGCCGTCGGGCGCGTTGCATGATGCGACGAACGTGGCCGCGTTCATGCCGGTTGGCATGGTGTTCGTGCCGTCGATTGGCGGGATTTCCCATGCCTTCGAGGAAGACACCTCGGAACCCGATCTTGTGACGGGATTGCATGTTCTGGCCGAAGCGGCGGCGCGTTTGGGATAAGCGGCACCCGAGACGCCCCGCCGTCCGATAAACCCCGCGCGGCCCTGCAAGAGGGGCTGGAAACTCTTCACGCCTGCAGGGATAAGCGTGAAGTTTACCAAGAGACAGGCATTCCATGACCCTCCGCACTCCATGGGCAGCGATTGCGGCCGTGTTCATCCTGAATGGCGCGCTCTTCGGCATTTGGGCGTCGCGTGTCCCTGCGGTTGCCGAAACATACGGACTGACCCACACGCGGTTGGGATTTCTGCTGTTGGCACTGGCGGCCGGCGCGGTGTGTTCCTTCCCCATCGCGGGCAAGGCAATCGATCGGTTTGGGGCAGTCACCGTCACCAGGCTGATTGCACTGGCCTATCCGGTCACCCTGATCTTGCTGCCATTGTCGCCGAACGCTCTGACGTTGGGGGCGGCGCTGTTCTTGTTCGGAGCGGCGCATGGGGCGATGGATGTGGCGATGAACGGCTGGGGCGCCGAAGTCGAACGCCGGTCCGGGCGCCGCATGATGTCGTCATTCCACGCGATGTTCAGTTTCGGCGCCGGCATGGGCGCCTTGAGCGGCTATCTGGCGGTGCAGGTCGATATGGGCCTGCTGGCGCATTTTGCCATCGCCTCCCTGGTGATCTGCGCGGTGACATTGCCCTTTGCCACCATTCCATGGGTGTCCGGGACGACGCAAAGCCGCAACACCTCGGTCTTCGCCTTCCCGTCCGGCACGCTTTTGCTGGTCGGGATCGTCGCGTTCTGTTCGTCGCTGGGCGAGGGTGCGATGGCGGATTGGAGCGCGGTCTACCTGCGCGATGTCGTGCTGGCACAGGAGAGCACGGCCGCTTTGGGCTATGCCGCCTTTTCGATCGCGATGGTTGTCATCCGCCTACTGGGTGACACGATAGCCACGCGATTGGGTGCGGTGCAGACAGCCAGGCTGGGCGGTGGCATTTCCTTTGTGGGGGTCACGCTTGCCATTCTCGTGCCCTCGGCGCCTGCTGTTCTTGCAGGGTTTGCCATGCTCGGGATGGGTTACGCCGTGATCATGCCGCTGGCCTTCGGGCGGGCAGCAAACGACCCGGATATTCCCCCCGGTCAGGCGATTTCAAGCGTCGCGACCATCGGATATGGCGGCATGCTGCTGGGCCCGCCGATTATCGGCTTTGTGGCCGGGGGCACCAGCCTGCAGGTGGCCTTTGGCGTGCTTGCGGTTCTTGCAGGATTGATCGTGGTTTTTGCATCCGCGCTGAAGTGATGGATCACGAATGCCGATCGCGTTACGCAATACTTGGCGCTTGCGGGCGTGCAATCGCGCCGGATTTGGAAAAGGCCGCGTTGGCGGTTTGGGGGATCGATCATGGGAAATGAACTGGCTGGCATCGCCAGAGGCGGGGTGTTGCGGGTCGCGATCAACACCGGCAACCGGGCCTTGGTGCAGAGTGACGGCGACACGCTCGGCGGGGTCAGCCCGGCGCTTGGGCGGCGACTGGCCGACCGCCTCGGCGCGCGGTTCGAGCCTGTCATCTATACGGGTGCCGGCAAGGTCTTTGCCGATGCCGGGCACGACAAGTGGGATGTCGGATTTCTGGCAATCGACGAAACCCGCGCGAAAGAAATCAGCTTTACCCGGCCCTACCATGTCATCGAGGCAACCTATGCGGTGCGCAGCGGGTCAGGGTTTCACGACGTGGATGATGCCGATCGTGAGGGCGTGCATATTCTGACTGCGACAGGGTCGGCTTATGACATGTACCTGACGGCCAACCTCAAGAACGCGCAGTTGGAACATTCCGGCACTCCGTTCGAGAGTTTCGAGGAATTCCGCAACGGTCGCTGCGATCTTGTCGGGGGCGTCCGGGCGTCGCTGGAGCGGTATTTCGCGGATGACCCCGGGTTTCGGATCCTTCCGGGTGTCCTGACGCGGGTGTCACAGGCCATGGTGTTGCCCGGTCGTGACAATCCGATGATCGCGGCGCTGGACCGGTTTGTGACCGAGGCGGTCGAGGACGGCTTCGTGTCCAGTCAGGTGCAGGGTTAGCGGCGCGTTTCTGCAAACCGCAATCGTTCAGCCGAAATCCCACCGTCGCAGCAGCCAATACCATTGTTCCGGGTTCGCCATGATCTGCCGGGACAGGCTGTCATTGAAGGCCCGGGTCATGGTGATGCTGTCGGAATGGGGAATCGGCGCTTCGAAGACCACGTCAAAGGCGTTCCCGTCGTCGGCGCGAATGCCATAGGCTGGGATCATGGGCAGATCATATTTGAGCGCAAGCTGCGCCGCCGACACGGACGTCATGGCATCGATCCCCAGAAACGGGATTCGCACGCCTTCCGCGTATTTTTCATCCAGCAAGATCGACATGATCCCGCCATCCCTGACGCGGCGCACCAGCGCCCTGGTTCCCAGGTGGCCGGTCGCGAGGATCGGCCGTCCCCCGGCCTCGATCCCGGCGAGGATCCGGCGCTCGTAATGGCGGTTCTTTTGGGGTCGATACACGGCCCCGCTTTCAAGCCCATGTATCTTGATGGCGGACCGGATGGCCTCCCACTGTCCGAAATGGCCCGACACGATGATCGCGCCCTTGCCGGCGGCCTGCGCGTCCTTCAGGGCGTCAAGACCGGGGCCCGAGACCCTGAATTTCTGATGCTGGGTCTGAAACTCGGCAAGGTGGTAGATTTCGAACAGGGTGCGGCCCATGTGGCGGCCCATGTCCTGGCCCAGTCTCGCGCGCGCGCGCCGGGGCATGTCGGGAAAGACCCGTCTGGCTTCGCGGCCGAACCGGAGCCTTGCCGGCGGGTACCACCGCATGACGGTTCCGCAGGCCGTTCCCAAGGCGCGCGACCGCAGATCGAAGGCCCGCCAACGATTGACGGTCAGCATGGACCACAAGGGAAAATACCTTGCGTGATGGAGAACGGATTTCAAGGAAGTAGATCGCATGGCCCTGTATCCTCGCCTTCCGGGGCAATGCCAATCGAAAACGGCAGGGAAGGGTGGCGGTATCCGCTTGCGCCGGCCCCGGTGCGGGAGGTCGCGGGCCCTCGCTCGCCATGCTCGGGATCGAGCAATTTTACAAGCTTCTGTTATAAAAAGATAATCAGAGCTTCGTTAACTACTTGGCAAGCGTGGAGCGGCGAGCATCGGGCGTCTGGCGCCGGTGGTCGTTTTTGGGGCTCTGCGAGGAGGTACATCCGCAAGCCTGCGCCGATGCGCGACGTGCTGTGGATTTTCGCCCCGCCATACGCAGCTTACTGCATGGCATTGATCGTATGCTCCAGACCGCCCTTGATGTGCGTCTTGAGGATCTCCGATGCGCCATCGGCATCGCGCGTCAAGGCGCGGTCCAGCATCGCGCGATGCTCTTCTGCAGCGACATCTCCCCGATTTGTCAGAACGAGCATCTGGTAGCGAAGATATTTTTCGTAGAGCGTCGCATGGAGCGACAACAAGTTGGCCGACTGGCAGTTCGAGATCAGGGCCTGATGGAATTCCAAATCATAGCGCTTCCAGGTCTCCTTCTGGCTGTCGTCCCCATCGGCGAGCTGTTGTTCCATGAGGTGCAACTTGTGGTGGGCTGCCACGACGCGGCCTTCCCATTCGGTGTCCCCGTTCATGATCGATTGGCGCAGGGCATGGCATTCCAGCAAGATGCGCAAATCCGCGATCTCTTGCAGATCGTCGCCTGAGACCGGCGTCACGAAAAACCCGCGCTGCTCGGGTGCATCGACAAAACCCTCACTGGCAAGACGGTTCAACGTTTCACGCAAGGTCGAGAGGCTGGTCTTGTAGCGCTGTTTCAGGTCACCGAGCTTGATCTTTGAGCCCGGCGGCAGGATGCCGAACACGATGTCGTGCTTGATCTGGTGGTAGGTCGTGGCGCCGATGGTCTGTCCGATGCGCTGCATGGTGTGTATCTGCTTTTCCGCGTTTCATCAGGCGTCGGTTGGTGCACGAACCCCGACCACCACAAAGAACATTGCAGTTTTTTTGAAAAATACCAGATATTCTTGACCTTATCAATCTGGAAGCGCATTCCTTGGGCTGTGTCCGATCATGGCAGGCGTCAAAGGAGCCGTGACATGCGCCCGATAAAACTTGCCATTTGTGGCTATGGCCTGGTTGGTCAACGGCATGTCACCGCTGCGCGGCACGTCGATGGTGTTGTTCTGGACCATGCCGTTGAACCCGCTGACGCAGGGCGTGAAGCGGCCACGCGCGCGGGGCTGACCTGTTACCACGATCTCGACGCCTTGATGGCTGCGACCAAGATCGACGGGCTTGTCATCGCAACGCCCACGTCGCTCCATCGCGAGCAAACGCTTGCGGCGCTCCAACATGGGTGCCCGGTGCTGGTTGAAAAGCCGATCACCACGACCTCGGACGAGGCCCGCGCGATCGTAGCGGCCGTAAAGACCAGCGGCGTGCCAGTTCTTGTCGGGCATCACCGCCGCCACAACCCTCTGATCCAAAAGGCCAGGCAGATGATTGCTGCGGGGCAGGTGGGCGATATCCGGGCCGTGCAGGCCACCTGCTGGTTCTACAAGCCCGACCACTATTTTGACACCGCACCCTGGCGCAAGGAACGCGGGGCGGGGCCGGTGTCGGTCAATCTCGTGCATGATATCGACCTGATCCGCCATCTGTGCGGAGAGGTTGAAAGCGTATCCGCCCATGCCGCCCCGTCGCGGCGTGGCTTTGCCAACGAAGATGTCGCCGCCGCCGTCCTGACCCTTACCAATGGCGCCATCGCGACGATCAGCGTGTCCGACAGCTCGGTCGCCCCGTGGAGTTGGGAGATGACGTCCGGCGAATACCCGATCTACCCGCATACCGATCAAAGCTGCTACCTGATCGGCGGCTCACGCGGCGCTCTTTCGCTACCCGACCTCAAACTCTGGCGCCATCACGGTGAACAGCCGGATTGGTGGGCGCCGATCTCGGCTGTTGCCGGGGGCTACGTGCACTCGGACCCGCTGGTCAATCAGATCCGCCATTTTCGCGATATGATCCATGGAGCGAGCGATCCACTCGTATCCGCCGAAGAAGGCTTGCTCAGTCTCAGGGCGGTCGAAGCGATCCAGATGTCCGCTGCAAAGAACGGTTTGCCGGTTCTCATCGATCCAACCGACGCTTCGGACCAGATCGCATCATGATTTCAAAAATATCAGATATTTTCAGAAAAATCTTGTGATGCGGGTGATTTTCGGCATCATGCATCTAAAAAAATCAATATTGATCACTTAGGGAGGACCAGATGATCACCAAACTCAGCCGCCGTGCGGCCATCTCAACCGTTGCCGCCATTGGTATTCTCGCCAGCGCCGGTTCGGCAGCGCTGGCCGATGGCCACCTGACCGAGCTGCGCCTTTCGATGTCCGGTTCGGAAACCGACCAGCGCTCCGTCGCCATGGCCGAAGTCTTCGGACCGGCCGTATCGGAGTTCGCCAGCTACGCGCCCGCATACAACGCAACGCTCTTCGCGCAGGGCACCGAGCTCGAAGCGATCAGCCGTGGCAACCTCGAGATGTCGATTGCCTCCGCGCAGGAACTGGCGCAATTCTTCCCCGAGTTCTCGATCTTCACCGCCGGCTACGTCCACCAGGACGCCGCGCACCAGGTCGCGGTCTTCAATGATCCGCTGATGGATCCGTTCAAGCAGACAGTTCTGGACGAGCTTGGCGTCCGCCTGTTGTCGGTGATGTATCTGGGCCGCCGCCACGTGAACCTGCGCCAATGCCCCGATGAACTGACCGTGACCACACCGGACGATCTGGACGGCGTGAACCTGCGGATGCCCGGCACCGACGCGTGGCAGTTCCTTGGTGCGGCGCTTGGTGCGTCACCGACCCCGATGTCCTTCTCCGAGGTCTACACCGCGCTGTCCACCGGCGCCGTGGACGGGCAGGACAATCCGCTTCCGACTGTCGTGGACGCCCGTTTCTACGAAGTGACCTGCCAGATCGCGTTGACCTCACACCTTGTCGACCTGAACTACATCGTGATCTCCGAGGAAGTGTTTCAATCCTTCACGCCGGAGCAGCAGGCCGTCGTGCAGCAGGCCGCCGATGACGCGGCGCAGCTTGGCCGTGAGCGCCAGCTGGCACTTGAAGCGGAGCTTGGTGCGTTCCTCGAGGAAAACGGCCTGACCCTCTACGAACCGGACCTGGCCGCCTTCCGCACGGCCGTGCAGGCCGCCTATCTCGACAGCGAATTCGCCGAGACATGGCCCGAGGGTGTGCTTGAGCAGATCAACGCGCTCGGCAACTGATCGACGGCAAACAAGGGTGGAGAAGACCGTGTTTGCGAAACTGAAATCCGGGTTCTCCGCCCTCACCAACTCCATCGCCGCAGCCTTGCTTGCGGCGATGTTTCTTGCTTTCCTGCTGCAAGTCGGTTCCCGCTACATGCCGCGCGTTCTTGACGGGCTTGGAATCAGCGGGCGGTTTCCCGTGCTCGACGCCATCGAACCGCTCGGTTGGACGCTGGAGCTGTGCCTGATCCTGTGGGTCTGGATCGTGTTTTTTGGCTGTGCCTTCAACGTACGCGAGAAAGATCATGTCACTTTCGACATCTTCTACCTTGCTGCCGGCGCGCGCGTGCGGCGCATCATGGCGCTGGTCACCGCTGCGGCGATCGTGGCCGGTATGATCTGGGCCTTCCTTCCGACATGGGACTACATCGATTTCATGCGGATGCGGCGCACCTCGACCGTTGAAAACCCGGTCACCGGGGACCGCATTCGACTGAAGTGGATCTTCATCATCTACATGGTTTTCATGGCTGCGCTGATCCTGCGCTATGGCTGGCGTTTCATCGTAACGTGGCGCGATGGTGCGCCCGACGACCACCATCTGGTCGATCACGACCCAGAGCCACCCGCCATTCGCCACGGGGATGATGCGGTATGAGTTTCGAGGTTATGGCCTGCCTCGTCACCCTGTTCCTGCTGGCGGGCATCGGCACTCCAATCGGCTATTCCATCATCCTTGCCGCCCTGGTCTATCTTGGACTCGGCGGGATGGACCTTGCGCTGGCGGGCGAGAAGATCATTCAGGGCCTCTACCGCAGCTTCGTGCTGTTGGCGGTTCCGCTCTTCATCGTCGCCGCCAACATCATGAATGCCGGCACGATCTCGGATCGTTTGCTGAATTTCTGTGTCGCCGCCGTGGGCCGGTTCCGCGGCGGGCTGGGGCATGTGAACGTGGTCGCCTCGCTGATCTTTTCCGGCATGTCCGGGTCCGCCGTCGCCGATGCTGCCGGGATCGGCAAGATCATCATCCAGATGATGACCAAGGACGGCCGATACGGGCGTGGCTACGCGGCGGCCATCACGGCGGCCTCGGCCACCATCGGCCCAATCATTCCACCTTCGATCCCGATGGTTCTTTATGCGCTGGTCTCGCAAAGCTCGATCGGCGCGCTGTTTCTGGCCGGGATCATTCCAGGACTGATCATGGGCGTCGTGTTGATGGCGATGAACAGTTATATCGCCCACAAACGCGGTTTCGTATTGGAAGAGCCGGTTCCCCTGCGAGAGTTGCCCCGCAAGACCGCAAATGCCTTTCCCGCGCTTCTCATGCCGGTGATCCTTCTTTTCGGAATCTATGGCGGCGTCACGACGCCGACCGAAGCCGCCGCAATCGCGGCTCTTTATGCTCTCTTGCTGGCAGGCCTGTTCTACCGCGCCCTGTCACTGCGGGCACTCTACGAGATCTTCGTCGAAAGCGCCCGGGCCTCCGCCGCCGTTGGCGTGGTGATCGGCGGCGCATTGATCCTGAACTTCATCGTCGTGAGCGAGAATATCCCCAGCATGGTGGCGGATGCATTGGTCGGGATCGACATGAGCCCGACCCTCTTCTTGCTGCTGGTCATGCTCCTGGTGCTGCTTCTGGGCTGTGTGCTGGATGCGACGACCATCATTCTCGTTATCGTGCCGCTGTTCATCCCGGCCTGCCGGGAGCTTGGCATCGACTTGGTTCATTTCGGCGTGCTGGTTGTGGTCAACTCCATGATCGGGCTGATCACCCCGCCCTACGGCATCTTGCTGTTTGTCATCAATGCCGTCACCGGCATCCCCCTGCGCGAGATCATCGCCGAAATCTGGCCCTTTCTCATCGTCTTGATCGGCGCCCTGCTGCTTCTGGTATTCTTCCCGGGGCTCGTGCTGTGGCTGCCGCATCTGCTTGGCTACGGAGGCTGATCCCATGTCGTCCATCGATCTTCCCAAGAACCGGTTCAAGGCGCGGCTACAAGCCGGCGAGGGCCAACTCGGCATCTGGAACACGATCGGCGGAAACACCGTGCCCGAGATGCTCGGCGGGGCGGGCTTCGACTGGGTGCTGGTCGATTGCGAGCACGCACCCGTGGAACCGGTCGAGGTGCTGTCGGCGTTGCAGGCCATCGGCCAGAACCCGGATGTGTCGGCGGTGGTTCGGCCGGCCGCGAACG